>JANNJF010000458.1:0-1503 GCA_031405715.1 Gammaproteobacteria bacterium
CAGCCCGAAAAATTCGCCGCGTTCGATGGTGAAGTCGACGCCGTCCAGCGCATGCACCGAGGGGTAGCGCTTATGCACCGCGCGGATGCTGACCGCCGCCGACACTCAGCCAACCTGGCCGTTGATCAGGGTGTCCTGCAGGCCGTTGACGCGTATCAGTTCCTGCATCTGCGACGGGATGTTCGCGAACCGGAGCGGTGCGCCGGATAGCCGCGCCGAGCGCATCCACTCAATGAGCAGCGCCAGGCCAGCGCTGTCCGCCGTGCTCACACGAGCGAGATCGATAGTCATACCGTCCGACCCGGCGAACCAGGCACGAGACGCGGCATAAATGGCCGGCACCGAATCAAAGGTCAGCGGTCCGGAGACGGCATGCACATTTGCGCTGGCGGCAGTCATGGGCTACTTATGCGACTCCTTGGCACTGTCCAGCATGGAGGCCAGCAGCCCGTCTATTCCCTGGTCCTTCACCTTGCTGGCATAGACCGAACGATAGTTGGTCACCAGGCTCACCCCGTCGATGGTGACGTCGTATACCTTCCACGCACCCTCTTTGTTTTTATAGAAGCTGTAGTTAATGGGGATATTGGGTGCGCCGCCGTTCTGTTTGACCTCGGTGCGAACCAGCACGTCGTCGTCCGTGGGTTTCACGCTCAACGGACGGTAGATGATTTCCTGGTCGGTATAGTTCAACAACGCGGTGGAATAGGTCCGCACCAGCAGGTCGCGGAACTGCGCGACAAAACGCCCGCGTTGTTCCGGCGTGGCCTTGCGCCAGTTGAGGCCCAACACCCACTGGGACATGCGCACGAAATCGAAATGTGGCAGGACCTTTTCCTCCGCCATTTTATACAGCTTGGTGTGATCCTTGGCATAAGTGGCACGGTCCGCCCGGATAGTGGCGAGCAATTCGTCCGCGGTCTTGTGCACAAGCTGGTCGGGCAGGTCGCCCGCCACGTTATCCGCATAGGCAGCCGTTCCCAACATCATCAACGCTCCACACACCGCAACGGACAATCTGTTCATGTAAGGACTCCTCTACAGTGTAATGAATACAGTGGGCTACTTCTTGTCGCTCTTATCACTTGCCGGCTTCTCGATGAAACTGGTGAACAGGCGTCCGACGAGTTTTTCCAGCACCAGGGCCGACTGCGTCAGCTTGATCTTGTCGTTGTTCTTGAGATGCTCCTCGCTGCCGCCGGGATCGAGTCCGACATATTGTTCGCCCAGCAGGCCGGAGGTGAGGATGGACGCACTCGAGTCCTTCGGAATGGTGTTGTAATGTCCATCGATATTCAATGTCACCACCGCCTGATAGGACACGGGATCAAAGTCAATGGCCAAGACTCGGCCGATGCGTACCCCGGCCATGGTCACCGCGGACCGGACTTTCAGACCGCCGATATTTTCGAATTCTGCCGCCACCTTGTAGCCGTTGGACACCTCGGCCGTGGCTAAGTTGCCGACGCGGAACGCCAGGGTGCCGAGGGCAAAGATGCCTGC
>JANNJF010000459.1:0-1958 GCA_031405715.1 Gammaproteobacteria bacterium
CCATCGAGCAGGATGGTGCGGGTCTCATCGTGCGTGCCGGCGGGCAGACACTGGCGGCGGACATGCTGCTGTTGGCCCTGGGTGTGCGTCCCAACGTGGCCTTGGCACAAGCCGCCGGCGTACAGCTGGGGGCGACCGGCGCTATTGCCGTGGATGACCATCAGCGCAGCAACCTGCCGCATATCTATGCCGCAGGGGATTGCGCCGAGGCCTATCACCGTGTGCTCAAGCAACCGGTCTATATTCCCCTCGGTACCACCGCCAATAAACAGGGCAAGGTGGCCGGCGCCAACGCCGCCGGCGCGGATGAGCATTTTTCCGGCATCGTCGGCAGCGCCGGCTTCAAGGTGTTCGACCTCGAAGTAGCGCGTGCCGGCGTCGGCGCCGCGGACATTGAGCGCCATGGGCTGAAGGTGATCAGTGCCGTCTCGCACCACAACAGCCGCGGCCATCACTATCCCGGTGCTGCGCGTATCACGACGGTGCTGTTCGCCGAGCGCGGCACTGGCCGGCTGCTGGGTGCGCAGATGGTGGGCGCGGATGTGGTGGCCAAGCGCATGGACGTGCTGGCCACGGCGCTGCACGCCGGCATGAACCTGGCGGATATCGAGGCGCTGGATCTGTCCTATGCGCCACCCTTCGCACCGGTGTACGACCCGGTGTTGATCGCGGCGAGTGTGGCGCGCAAGGCCCTGGACAAGGCCGGTGGTTAACATGGATACGTCCGCAGACAAGCCGGCATGAACATCGTGTTTCTCGATCGCACTACCTTGACCGGCGATATTCGCCTGGCCATGGATCAACTGCCCGTGGCGCAGTATCGGGAATATCCCACGACGTCACCGGAGCAGGTCCTGGCACACGCCCAGGACGCGGAAATACTGATCAACAACAAGGTGAAACTGTCCGCGACGATCCTGCAGGCACTGCCGCGTCTGCGCCTGGTGGCGGTGGCGGCCACCGGGGTGGATCACATCGATCTCGACGCCGCGCGCGCCGCCAACATCGCCGTGACCCATGTGCGCGCCTATGCCAGCCACAGCGTGCCGGAACACGTGTTCGGCATGTTGCTGGCATTGCGACGCAACCTGTTGCGCTACCAGCATGCCGTGCGCAGCGGCGCCTGGTCGCGGGCGGAGATCTTCTGTCTGCATACCTATCCGATCGATGAACTGGCCGGCCGCACCCTGGGTGTGATCGGCGGCGGGACCCTCGGTCAGGCGGTGTTGCGCCTGGGTGAGGCATTTGGCATGCGTCCGCTGCTGGCGGAACGCCGTGGTGCCACGACACTGCGCCCCGGACGCGTGGCGTTCCTGGACGTGCTGGCGCAGAGCGATGTCATCAGTCTGCATGTGCCGTTGACGGTGGACACCCACCCCCTCATCGGCCGCGACGAAATAGCGCGCATGCGGCCCCATGCCGTCCTGGTCAACACGTCCCGTGGCGGGGTGGTGGACGAGGTGGCACTGCTGGCGGCGCTGTACAGCGGTGGCCTGGGTGGCGCGTGTCTGGATGTGTTGGCGCAGGAGCCGCCGCCCGCGGGTCATCCCTTGCTCGGCGCCGATCTGCCCAATCTTATTATTACGCCGCATGTGGCCTGGGCCAGTCGTCAGGCGCAGCAAACCCTGGCGGATGAGGTGGTGCAGAATATCACTGCTTTTTTACGCGGCGAGTCACGTGGTCGTGTGGTGTGAAGCCGTGTGTCATGGGAGAAGTCGCAGTGCCATTAGCACGTATCCCGCGTCCTTGGAGTGCGGCGGCTTGCCGCCGCTTTAGCAACAGTGGGAGCAGGCTCCCGCACTCCACCCTCGGAACCCCCCACGCCCGATGACCAAACTCCCCATCGAAGAAATCCTGCCTTCGCTGCGCGAGACCCTCGCGGGCCACGCAGCGCTGGTGTTGCAAGCGCCGCCCGGCGCCGGCAAGACGACTCTGGTGCCACTGGCGCTGCTGGACGC
>JANNJF010000460.1:0-6035 GCA_031405715.1 Gammaproteobacteria bacterium
GTGAGGGAAAAATCGCTGATTATCCCCCTCACCCTAACCCTCTCCCCCGAAGTGCACGGGGGAGAGGGGACTTGGTCAGAGGTTCCCTTAGTGTCACACAGCCATCGCCTATCATCCCCTGGGCGATGACAGAAAACCAGGAGGATGGACACACCGCCGTAGCGCCTCGCTGGCGAATCCGGTCTATGACGCACCCTGTGCATAGTCGAACGAATCGTAATACAACGCGTTATCCTCCAGGCCTTGCTGGGTAAACGTCTGTTTGACCGCCGCTATCATGGGCGGCGGGCCGCTGGCATAGACCTCGTGGGCGCGCAAGGTTGGGTAATCCTGCAGCACGGCGGCATGCACCCAGCCGGTCCTGCCCTGCCAGGCGTCCTCGGGTAATGGCTCGGACAGCACGGGGGTGTAACGCACGCCTGCATGGGCCTGTGCCCACGCCTGCGCCAGATCATGTTGATACAAATCGCGGCGCGCACGCACGCCCCAGTAGAGATGCATGGACCGCTGGCTGTCAGTGTGCAGGGCATGCTCGATCATGGCCTTGATCGGCGCAAAACCGGTGCCGCCGGCGACAAAAATAATCGGGCGCATTGATTCTTCGCGCACAAAAAAAGTCCCCAGGGGCCCCTGGAAGCGCAGCAGGTCCTTGCCCTGCATGCGTGTGAACACCTGCTCGGAAAACAGCCCGCCGGATACGTGACGCACATGCAACTGCAGGAGTTCATCGGCGAGTGGGGCATTGGCGAGGGAATAACTGCGGCGCTGTCCATCGCGCAATAAAATGTCGATATGCTGACCGGCCAGAAAGGCTAGACGCTCGCTCTGCGGCAGCTTGAGACTGAGCACCATCACGTCGTGCGCCGGGCGCTGCATGTCCACCACCCGGCAGGGCAGCGTCTTGATCAGGATGCCCTTGGCGGCGGAAATTTCCTGCGCCTCGATCACCAGATCCGACAACGGCTGCGCCCGGCAAAACAGCGCCAGCCCTTGGGCCTTTTCCTGCTCGCTCAAGGCCGGGGTGTCGTGCCCGGCATAATCCACCTGACCGGACAACAGCCGGCCCTTGCACGTGCCGCAGCTGCCGCCACGGCAACTATAGGGCAGCACGAAGCCCTGGCGCAGGGCGGCATCCAATAGCGTCTCGCCCGCCTCGACGTCGATGGCATGACCGCTGGGCTGGATATGCACCTTAAAACTCATACAGGAATCACCAGCAGATCAATGGTAAAATTTGGATTGTCGCCGAAAATGCCCCAGGGCAAAAGGTAGTTCTTCGCTGGCGTAACACCCCGGCACCGCACCGCCGAAACCCACGGTGCGCTGGGCGAAAGACGTCAAACAAAACAGGGCGCCGAGGCGCCCTGTTTTGTTTGTCACCGCCGATGCGAACCGGCGTGCTAATCGGATCAGATCCAGGAAAGGCCGTGCACCGTTTCCATGATCTGCAGCGCCTGGTCGGGGCGCTGGGCCTGATTGGCCTTGACCGCCGCCAGATAACACTCGTCGCGGCTGCCGCACTCCCTACCGTTAACATGGTAGATGTCGCGGGTTTCGGTTTTCAGGTAACGATCGCCGGTCCAGGCGTAGTAAACGTAACTCGTCTGAATATCCGAGATACGTCGTTGCATCTGTACATCCGGATAGACGGCATTCTTGCTGCTGATCAGACGAAAGCCACTCTCAAGGGTCAGGCGGGTGACCGGTCCTGCCGCCGTCTTTTCGACGAACCAGGAGCCGCAGGCGCCGCCGGCACACGCGGCACGCTGTACGATGAACAGATCGCCACGCTCGCTGCGACTGACCCAGCGGCTGACAAAATCCTGTGTGCCCTGACAGGCATTGGATGTTTCGCATTCATTCACGATGTTCAAGGGCAGTTCCGTTGCCAGTAACTCCGGGTAAGCGCTCTCGCCCACACCGGTCCATGCGAAGGTACACAGCGCGAAGGTGGCCGCCAAGCATGAAGAACTGATGATTTTCACAGATTTTAACCCCCCGTTTCGTTCTGACTTCAATTGACCTGGAGCAAACTGCGTGCCACAACAACAGAAATGAAAGAAAGTTATTATTATTGAATACGTTACAGCGCTGTCGTTGGCGTTTTATTCCCCTGTTTGAGCGCTCTGTGTTACCGGGAGATGAAAACTTAATGCCGATAATCAGACCTCGGGTGCCGTTAATCGTCAGCGAAAGAAACTCTATTCAACTCTCGTCTCAAAGACAACACCTTTCCGTGGACTAAATACCACCTTCCAGCGTGACCCATCGGGATACAAGGCCTTAGGTGACCCGACTGATGCTATTTCGATCTCCTCCCCCAGGCCGCCCACCCCGTACACAGGGCCCGCTCTATGTGGAACCATTGATTTTGCAGGGGCTCTTACATCGGTGAACCAGAAAATACCAACCAACGCCCCTGCCCGGCCATCCATGAATCAACCCCAAGCAACCCACAGCGGACCGAGCAATTGACAATCCCCCGTCACCTGCCTTTAATGGCGACCCATGCTAGTGACCACCCACCTTACCCAACGCCAATCACCATGAGCGGTGACGTCCTCGTGGAAGTGGAAGACCTCACGCGTCGCTACGGCAGCCTGGAGGCGGTGCGCGACATCAGCTTCACCATCCGCAAGGGCCAGGTACTGGGCTTCCTCGGCCCCAACGGCGCCGGCAAGACCACCACCATGCAGATCCTGAGCGGCAATCTGGCCCCCAGCGGCGGCCGCATTCGCATCGCCGGCCATGACCTGCTGGAAGACCCGCGTGCCGCCAAGGCCACCATCGGTTATCTGCCGGAACAGCCGCCGGTGTACCGCGAGCTGACCGTCAATGAATACCTCGACTACTGCGCGGCCTTGAACCGCATCCCACGGGCGCAACGCCGGTCCGCACGCGACCGGGCCAAGGAGCGCTGCGGCCTCACGCAAGTGGGCCAACGGCTCATCGGCAACCTGTCCAAGGGCTATCAGCAGCGCGTCGGTCTGGCCCAGGCCATCATCCACCTGCCACCGGTCATTATCCTGGACGAACCCACCGTGGGTCTCGATCCGATCCAGATCCGCGAGATACGCCATCTCATCCGCGAGCTGGGCAAAGACCACGGTGTGATCCTGTCCACCCACATCCTGCCGGAAGTCCAGGCCACCTGCGACCAGGTGCAAATCATCAACCGCGGCAAGCTGGTACTGAAAGACAGCATCGAAGGCCTGTCGCGCCACATGCAATCCGCCACCCTTTCCCTGGCCCTGCGGCGCCCGCCGGACCTCGACCTGTTACGCGCCGTGGACGGCGTGAAGTCGCTGCAGGAGGAGAGCGACGGACGCCTGCATGTCTTTTACGAACCGGACAAGGATCCCACCGATACCCTGGTCAGGCTCGCCGTGGAAAAAGACTGGGGGCTGTACGAACTCATGCCGCAACGCGCCTCGCTGGAAGATATTTTCGTGCAACTGACCACCGACGAGACCGCCGCCCAGACTGACCGCCCAGGGACACCGCCATGATCCTGACCATCGCCGGCGCCGAATTGCGCCGCCTGTTCCTGTCGCCGCTGGCCTGGACCATCCTGGCGGTGGTGCAGCTGATCCTGGCCCTGGTGTTTTTCGGTTACCTGAAGGAGTTCCTGCAGATCCAGTCGCAGCTGCTCAACAGCGGCTCTGCTCGTGGCATCACCGCCATGGTGGCCTCGCCGCTGCTGGGTTTCGCGGCGGTGTTACTGATGCTGGTATCGCCCCTCATCAGCATGCGTTTGTTCAGCGAGGAACGGCGCAATAAAACCCTGAGCCTGCTGGTGAGTGCGCCGGTGTCCATGACGGAGATCGTGCTCGGCAAATATCTCAGTCTGGTGATCTTCCTGTGGATCATCCTCGGCATGGCGCTGCTTATGCCGTTGTCGCTGCTCGCCGGCGGACACCTGGATTTCGGCCTGTTCGGCGCCTCCCTGCTGGGGCTGGCCCTGCTGCTGGCGGGTTTCGCCGCGGTGGGCGTGTTCATGTCGACCCTGACCCAGTACCAGACGGTGGCCGCCGTCAGCACCTTTGGCATGTTGCTGCTGTTCCTGATCCTCGAGCTGGCGGGCGCGGCGCTGGGTGGCGCGAGTGTGCTCACCTACCTGTCGCTGCTCACCCATTACGAGCCGTTCCTGCGTGGCGTGTTCGATACGCGTGATGCGGTGTACCACGTGCTGTTTATCGCCACCTTCCTCACCCTCAGCGTGCGGCGGCTCGACATGGACCGGTTGGGCGGCTGACATGCGCGTATCCCGCGAATCCCGCCGTCAACTGCGCCTCGCCGGCAGCAGCTTCGTTATCCTGTTTCTGCTGGCCATCGGCCTCGGTCTGTGGCTGAGTCACGAGTACCATGCACAGTTCGACTGGACCTCCGCCGGCCAGAACAGCCTGTCGGAAACCAGCCAGCTGCTGTTGCAGAAACTGGACAAGCCGGTAAAGATCACCGCCTTCGCCACGGAGCAGCCGGAACTGCGCGCGGGCATCCGCAATCTGGTGGGCCGCTACCAACAAAATTATAAAGATATCTCCCTGGAGTTCATCGATCCGGACAAAGACCCGGCGCGGGTGCGCGCCGCCAACGTCAACTACGACGGCGAGCTGCAGGTGGAATACAACGGCAGGCGCGAGTCCCTGCAACAACCGAACGAAGAGACCCTGACCAACGCCCTGGCGCGACTCGGCCGCGGCGGCGAACGCTGGATCGTCTTCTTGAGCGGCCACGGCGAGCGCAGCCCCGAGCAGTCGGCCAACCACGATCTCTCCACTTGGGCGCAGCAGCTCAACAAGCGCGGGCTCAAGACCCGCAGCCTGCTGCTGGGTGAAAACGCGCAGATTCCGCACAACACCTCGACCCTGGTGATCGCCGGCCCGCGCGTCAGATTGCAGCCGGGTGAAGTCAAGCAGATCACCGCCTTCCTCACGAATGGCGGCAACCTGCTGTGGCTGAACGATCCGGGGGCACCGCAGGGGCTCGGCCCCGTAAGCGAAATGCTCGGCATCGAATTCGAACCCGGCGTCATCGTGGATCCAGTGTCCAAGGCCTTCACCGGTGACGCCTCCGCCACCTTCGTGGTCGTCACCCAATACGGCCGTCACCCGGCAGTGCGCGGCTTCCAGCTCACCAGCCTGTTCCCGGAGGCCGGTGGCATCCGCACCCACTCTGCGGAAGGCTGGAAGGCGGAGATGCTGCTCGACACCTCCACCTCCGCCTGGTCGGAGACCGACGAACCCGACGACGGCGCGCGCTTCGACCAGGGCCAGGATATCCGCGGACCCTTAAACATCGGGGTCGCGCTGACCCATGCACACGAAGGCAAGGAACAACGGGTGATCGTCATTGGCGACGGTGATTTTCTCTCCAACACTTATATTGGCAACGGCGGCAATCTGGATCTCGGCATGAATCTGATCAACTGGGTCAGCGGGGATGACGTATACCTTAATATCCCCAGCCATACCGCCAACGACCTGCAGCTGGATCTGTCCCACACCGCCATCGCCAGCATCCGTCTGCTCTTCGTGATCCTGCTGCCCCTGGCCCTGATGAGCGGCGGCATACTTATCTGGTGGCGCCGGCGCCGGCGCTGATGGTATTGACCCTCACCCACGCGCGCCACGGGGTGCGCGGTCATGACACGAGAGGTGGATCGTGAAAAACCGCTGGTTGCTCAATCTCGCCCTGGTCCTGCTGGTCGCCGCCATGCTGGCCATTGTCGTCTACCGGCCCGGTACCCCACCCGAACCGCCGACGCTAATGCTCACCCCCCTCAGCACCGACACCATCACCCGTCTGCGCGTGCTGCGCCCACACCAGCCGGAGATCGTGCTGGAAAAATCCGCCGGGGCCTGGTCCCTGGTCGCGCCGCACAAGGCGCGTGCCAACCTGTTTCGCGTCAACAATCTGCTGGGCCTGGCCACGGCGAAAAGCGCCAGCCACTTCGATGCCCCCACGGCGGACCTCGTCCAATACGGGCTCGACCAACCCCAGACCCGGGTCTGGCTGAACGAGCAGGAGATCCG
>JANNJF010000461.1:0-1492 GCA_031405715.1 Gammaproteobacteria bacterium
GTCCTGGGACACACGCCGCAGAAACACCTTGGGATTGTGTTTGCAGGCGTCCCACAGATCGGAGTCAAGGCGGTAAAACAGGCCGCGCACCTGGCGGTCCCAGCTGTACAGCAGGTCGGCCGCCAGTTCCGTCAACCGGCGCAGGCGCGGTGGGATAGTGGGTTGGACCTCGAGCGTAAAGCGGGTCTTGTGCATAAAGCCTCGGGTAGTGTCTAGTTGCGTCGCCATGTCGTATGCCTATCCGTGGCAGGCTAGTTGTACCGGTCGCAGGTCGCGCGATCGTGATCGGTGACGGCAACGCGCGCTCCCTGCGACGCGGTAACCACCACTGAATAATTGGTACCGAGGGTCGGAGTCGAACCGACACGGTGTCACCACCACCGGATTTTGAGTCCGGCGCGTCTACCAGTTCCGCCACCCCGGCATGGAGCGAGTATAGCGTAATACACTTTGATGATAACAGTACAGCCTGACGGGACGCGTCGACGCCAATCTGCTAACCTTCGAGCGCATGCGAAAGTCCGATTTTTATTATGACCTGCCAACTGCCTTGATCGCCCAGACGCCGGCGGAGCCGCGCAGCGCCAGTCGACTACTGTGTCTTAATGGTGCAAGTGGCGCGCTTTCCGACCGCCGGTTTGCCGATCTGCCCGAGCTGCTGCGCCCGGATGACTTGCTGGTATTCAATAATACCCGCGTTATCCCGGCACGCTTGTATGGCGAGAAGGACAGCGGCGGCAAGATCGAACTGCTCATCGAGCGCCTGCTGGAGGGGCGACGGGTATTGACCCAATGTCGTGCAAGCAAACCACCCAAGCCCGAACAGTTGTTGCACCTGGAGGGCGGGGTGACGGCCCGGGTGGTGGCGCGGCGCGGCTAATGGTTTGAGGTGGAGTTGCTGAGCGAACGACCGGTGGTCGACGTGCTGCAGGACATCGGCCACATGCCCCTGCCACCTTATATTACGCGACCGGATGCCCCCCAGGACCAGGAGCGCTATCAGACGGTGTTTGCGCGCACCCCGGGGGCGGTGGCGGCACCCACCGCCGGCCTGCATTTCGACACAGACATGCTCCAGCGCCTGCAGGCCATGGGGGTGGAAACCGCCTTTGTGACCCTGCATGTGGGCGCGGGCACTTTCCAGCCGCTGCGGGTGGACGACATCCGGGCGCATCACATGCATGCCGAGGTGGTGGTGCTGGATGAGCCGACCGCGGCGCGCATCAATACAGTGCGTGATCAGGGTCGTCGCGTGGTGGCGGTGGGCACTACGGTGGTGCGTGTGTTGGAGAGCACGGCGCGCGAAGGCCGGGTGACGCCCTATCGCGGGGAGACGGATATTTTTATTTATCCGGGCTATCGCTTTCAGATGGTCGACGCCCTGGTGACCAACTTTCACCTGCCGGAATCGACGCTGCTCGTGCTGGTTGCGGCGTTCGCCGGGCGGGAGCGGGTGCTCGCCGCTTATCATCATGCGATCGCCGGAGGCTAC
>JANNJF010000462.1:0-5607 GCA_031405715.1 Gammaproteobacteria bacterium
CAAGGGCGTATCGCGTGTGAATGTGGCCGAGCGACCATTCAATCTCAGTACTTCGTCGAGAATCCGAAATACTTCTTGTGTAACATCCAATTCAAACTCCTGTAGAGGTGACCTGAGCGAAGTTGGGTCATTTTAGGGTCCAAATTTGCGCAGGGGCTGTGAGATACTTTTCATGTGCGGGCTTTCTCCCGTTGTTGCTGCCTACTTCGCATTTGTTATGACCGAATCCACGCTCTTGACGGAACTGCTTGCCTTGACTGCCGAGCGCACGCCGCAGGCGCTTGCGTTGACCAGTGGGGCATCGTCATTGGCTTACGGTGATCTGAGCGCTGGGGTCGGCCAGTTTGCCTCGGGTTTGTTGGGCTTGGGTCTGGGGCGTGGTGAGCGGGTGGCCATTTATCTTGAAAAGCGCTTCGAGACCGTTATCGCCAGTTTTGGCGCGCCTGCGGCTGGGGCTGTTTTTGTGCCAGTCAATCCGCTGCTCAAGCCGGAGCAGGTGGCCTATATTTTGCGCGACTGCAATGTTCGCGTGCTGGTGACTTCGCCTGAGCGGTTCGCCTTGATGCAAGACGTTCTGACCGAGTGTCCTGACTTGCGTCATGTGGTGGTGACCGATTCGGCAGCGAACCTGGATCAGGCGGGCGTCAACCCCAACCGTAGCGTGACCGAAACCCCTGCAGGTTCATTGGCGCTAACTTATTGGCGTGACTTGCTGAGCAGCCCGCCCCGCCCCGGGCACCGGGTGATTGATACCGACATGGCCGCCATTCTTTACACCTCGGGCAGCACCGGCCGGCCTAAAGGCGTGGTGCTGTCGCATCGCAACATGGTGGCGGGCGCCAAGAGCGTGGCGTCGTACCTTGAGAACCATCCGCACGACACGCTGCTGGCGGCGCTGCCTTTGTCTTTTGTCGTAGTGCCCATTCGGGATGAGCAAGCCATCATAGATCGTCTCGAGTACCTGCGTAGTCATCCGGAGGAACGTAAAGAAATGGGTAAGCGTGCGAGAGAACGCGCCTTGCAGTATACATGGGAGACTTACAGCACTACAGCACTCGCTAGAGTCCAGGAAATCTTCTGGCCACGATAATTTAATATGTACATAGACTGCTGCTGCAGAACCTAAGGTTGGTCAGATGAAAATCCTTCTCATAGGAAATTACGCGGCCGATCGTCAGGAAAGCATGTTACGGTTTGCCAACATGCTTGAAAAGGGGCTCAAGGAACGTGGCCACGAGGTACGCAGTGTACAACCTCCGGTTGTATTTGGCCGCCGGGTGGCCGACAATTCGCCACTGAAAAAATGGCTTGGCCATATCGATAAGCTCGTGTTGTTTCCGCGGCGGCTGCGTCAACTGGCAGCGTGGGCGGACATTGTGCATATTTGCGATCATTCCAATGCGATCTATTCCACTGTCATCGGCAACCGTCCGTTCGTGGTCACGTGCCACGACCTACTAGGTGTCCGCGGCGCGCTGGGGGAATTTCCAGAACACCATACTGGCTGGTCCGGTCGTATTTACCAGCGGGCTGTACTCCGGGGCTTGCATAAATCTCCTGTTATTGTTTGTGTATCTAATGCAACTTTAAACGATACGGTCAAGCTGGTCGGTAAAGAGCGAAACAAACTTAGCGTCATATACAATGGCCTCAACTACCCATACTCTCCCATGGACAGATCCATGGCCATCCAGCATCTGGCGAAAATCGGACTCAGTCAGGACCAGGACTTTCTTCTGCATGTGGGGGGTAACCAGTGGTACAAAAACCGTCTAGGTGTCTTACATATCTTCCGGCATTTATTGAGTCACCCAGAGGCCTCTCACTTGCATCTGGTGCTGGCAGGTAAACCGTGGACCGGGGAAATGAAGGACTATATCCGGACAGGTGGCATTGAGGGCCGCATTACCGAGCTGACAGACGTCTCCAATGAAGACTTACGGGCATTGTATTCAGCGACAAAGGGATTACTGTTCCCCTCGCTGCGCGAAGGGTTCGGCTGGCCTATTATCGAGGCCCAGGCCTGCGGTTGCCCCGTATTCACCTCGAACCGTGCTCCGATGAACGAGATTGGTGGAAGCTGTGCCGTGTATATTGATCCAGAGGAACCTAGCCAGGCCGCAGAGCGCATCGCAGAGGCGCTACGCAGTTCGGGGGGTGGTGGTGCGGAGGCTATTCACAACGCAGGCAGATTCGCCCCTGAGCAGATGATCGATGGATATATCGCCGTTTATCGCGATACTCTGGATGCCTCGGCCGGGCAATGACAAAAACGCAATCAGGCAATCCTTTAACAGAACAGGGACAGCAGATGGGCATCGACTACAGAAAACGGCTCTATGAAAGCTATGTTCGCTCGCACCTAAGCGCCGTGGAATTGAAAAACAGACTGACAGTACGCGCACCCTTCTTACGCGCGTTGGTTAACAACCACTTCCCAGCCGATCGGAATGCGCGCCTCCTCGAGCTCGGCTGCGGTTATGGTGCACTCATTCACTACGCGCTCGATCTTGGCTACAGGAACATGAAGGGCGTGGATGTCTCACCGGAACAGGTGGCAGGAGCGAAGCAACTCGGCATTCCGGGTGTCGTGCAGGGCGATCTGTTCGTCACGCTAAAAGACGTGGCGGACAATAGCCTGGATACAGTAATCACCATTGATGTTATTGAACATCTGAATAAAGACGAGCTTCTCGACTTCGCTGATGAAGTGTTCAGAGTGCTGGACACAGGTGGGTCATGGATCTCACACCAGCCCAATGCAGCTTCGCCGTTTTCCGGGCGCGTTCGATACGGAGACTTGACCCATCAGCTGGCGTACACCACCGAATCCATTAGGCAGCTGGTATTGGCTGTCGGGTTCGCAGAGGTTAGGTGTTACGAAGACGTCCCTGTCGTACACGGCGTGACAAGCTTCGTGCGGAGAATACTTTGGTCACTCGTGAGAAGTGGAATGCGTGCCTGTCTGACAATTGAATGCGGCGTATCCAATGAACTATTCAGCCAAAATTTTCTCTCGATTGCCAGGAAGAAGTAGATTGCCGCAGTACCTGGCGGCGCAGACAAATTCAGCCACACTCAAACAGATGAGCCCTTCCGATGGCCGGGTTCTTGCTGGCTGTTTCGTTCCAGCACTTATCTTCCTTATGATGAGCGGCAACGCCGGCGCCCGTGGGTTGCATACCAACCTCTGCGCTCAGCCTCTGCCGCAACAAACAGATAGCGCTGCTGCTCATAACTGGAACGCGGGTGATGCAGTTGCGTTGTCCGGTATGCCAACGGAACTGCGATCCCGCTATTCGGCCGACGCATCGGCGGTCTATGACAATAATGGCTTGTACCTCAAGATCAGGTTCCGCGATCCTACGCCCATGGTTAATCATGTGGATCCCGAAAAACGCCCCGGGGAGGGTCTCAAAGCGGATGCACTGCTGATTGGTCTGCAGGCTGCAGGCGGTGGGACTATCCAGTTGCTCAGCTATTTCTATACAGACCTGGCCTTACCTATCACCCATATCTGGCAAGGCGGCAAAAAGCAGAATCCCGATACTGCCGGCATAACACCGATTGGTGTCAAGGCCACCTTCCGCAAAGACGGCGATCGCGGCTATTTCCAGACACTTTTTGTGCCCTGGTCGCTGGCGGGTGTCAATACACCACCGCCCCGGTTGAGACTGACACTGGATGCCTACTGGGGCGACCAGCAAGCCACCGAAACACCCCTGTATCACCTGTTCGACTTGGTTGACCCGCAGCAACCTTCAGGCCGCTTTCGCTGGATGGAGCCGTCCACTTGGGGCACGCTATCGCTAGACTGCCAAGCGCAGGCTCAAACCCCTGAGGCCGAAATACCCGATGATCCCGCCCAGCGGCTGGCAGCACTGCGCTACTCGACCACCGGGACAGTGCCGATTCGCTACCGACTGCCGCAAGATGGCTTTGTCACCCTGGTCGTCGAAAGACTGGATGGCGGCAGGATACGCAATTTGATTGGCGGCTTCCCGCGCGTGGCGGGAAAGCATGTGGACTACTGGGACGGAAAGGATGACGCAGGCAAGCCAGTGGCGGCCGGGCGCTATCGTGTTAGAGGACTGTTTCACACCGGACTGGATGCTCGCTATGAATTCAGTTTTGGCTCACCGGGCGATCCACCCTGGCCCACCACCGATACGCACGGAGCCTGGCTCGCCAATCATACCAATCCCGTGGCAGTACTGGCGGATGACAAGCGCGCCTACATCGCGGCCCTGTATTCGGAGGGACCACATGCGCTGATCGCCGTTGACTATCTTGGACGTAAGTTATGGGGGTCGCTGGCCAATGCCCACGCCGGCCCCATGGCATTGAGCGGTGGTTACCTTTATGTCGTCAGCGAGGAGGGCTTATCACCCGCCCGCGGTGCGAGCGATATGAATAATGCAGTGACTGTTCACCTGGCGCGGGTTGATCCCCTGACCGGCACCCAGGTGTCCTTTGCCGACGGCGCCCGCAGCCGTGAACTGGCGACATGGAATCCGCTGTCATCGGGGGTTAGCCGTCCGCCTGAAGATGTCGCGGCAGCAAATGGGTACACTGCGGACTGGACCGGCGCCGCGGTTCTCGGAATGGCGGCACTCGGTGACACACTGTATATTCCTTTACGCTTTAGCAACCGCATCCTGAAAGTCGATGCGGCAACCGGACAGGTGCGCGGTGACATCAGCATTGAACGTCCGGCCGGGGTTGCCGTCAGCCGAGGGCAACTACTTGTGGTAAGCCAGAACCGCGTCGTGCAGATTGACCCGACGACCGGTCGCACACGGCCACTGATCGACACCGGACTATCATCGCCCGTAGCAATTGCCGTGGGACGGGATAGCCGGATCTACGTCACGGACTGGAAGTCGCAGATGCGCGTCCAGGTGTTTTCCCCGCAAGGGAAACCACTCAGCGCCATCGGCCGTCTGGGTGGACGCGCGATGGCCGGGGCCTATGATCGCACGGCCATGTGGCTGCCCCGGGGAATTAGCATTGATGCGAACAACCGCCTGTGGGTCGCTGAAGACGATTATTCACCCCGTCGCGTGAGCGTATGGAACACTGATGGCACGCTGGCACTCGAACGTCTCGGTGGTTTGCACTACGCTGGATTTGGCGCTTACGTCTTCCCCGACAACCCGAAGCAAGCCATCGTGATGGGAAACGAGGTTGAGCTGGACTGGGACAAAGGCCGCTGGCGCATACTCGGCACGCTTTGGCGGCCAACAGGACTGGGTCAACTAATCGGCCTGCACCATAATGCACGCCTGGGCGAGGTTAGGCAGACAACCCATGGCCGCTATCTGGTCCATTCCTCGACCTGGCGGGGTGGTACCACCGTGATCAGCAAACTTGAACATGGTCGTGCGACGCCGGTCGCTGCGGCGGGTGCAGTGGTCGATCTGCTACCGGACCTGATAGGGGCACAGACCGGCGGCATGAATCCACCCGCACTGCTGGCAAAGCACCTGTGCGCGCAGCTCGCGCCGGGGGGCGGTGGTGTCGAAGCGGCGATGCGGCGGCTGAACGTGCCGCAAGTCGTCGCGACACTCGGCGCACGCGGCTGCTGCGCGGTCACGCCCGAGGGCG
>JANNJF010000463.1:0-2920 GCA_031405715.1 Gammaproteobacteria bacterium
ATGCGCAGCCACGGGCCGTCCTCGCCCCACTCCGACCCACGCCAGGAATTGCTGACGCTGCGGAATACCCGCTCCGGATGCGGCATCATAATGCTGAAGCGTCCGTCCGGCGTGGTTAATCCGGTAATCCCCAGGGGCGAACCGTTCGGGTTGGCCGGATAGGCCTGCGTGAGCGCACCGCGATTATCGACAAAATTCAGCGCCACCTGGCGGCCTACGATGAGCTGCTGTAGATGCGCCGGGTCACGGAATTCCGCCTGGCCCTCGCCGTGGGACACGGCCACGGGCAGGTGCGAACCGTGCATGCCGGCGAGGAAGATCGATGGGTTCTGCGGGATCTCCACCATGGCGACACGCGCCTCGAACTGCTCCGAGACATTGCGCACAAAATGCGGCCAGGCCTCGGCACCGGGGATGAGTTCGTGCAGGTTGGACATCATCTGGCACCCGTTGCATATGCCGAGGGCGAAGCTGTTGTCGCGGACAAAGAATGCGCCGAACTCGTCGCGCGCACGGGCATTATAAAGTATCGACTTGGCCCAGCCCTCCCCCGCGCCGAGCACGTCGCCGAAGGAAAAACCACCGCAGGCCGCCACCCCGGCAAAATCCTTGAGCGATACACGTCCGTCGATGATGTCACTCATGGTCACGTCTTGCGCGCGAAACCCGGCGCGCTCGAAGGCCGCCGCCATCTCCAGCTGCCCATTCACGCCCTGCTCGCGCAGGATGGCCATGGAGGGGCGCACGCCGCGGGCAATGTATGGTGCGGCGATATCCTGCCGCGGGTCGAAGCTTAAAGCGGCGTGCAGACCCGGATCGGCGTCGTCGAGGATGGCGTCATACTCCTGCTGCGCGCATTGCGGGTTGTCGCGCAACGCCTGCATGCGATAGGAGGTCTCCGACCAGGCGCGCTGCAGCTCGATGCGGCGGTCGCTGAACACCAGCTTGCCGTGGCGCACGAAGGTGATGTGGTCATCCGTGGTGACACTGCCGATCAAATGCGTATGCCGCTGGAGACCGGCCTTCTTGAGCGCACCCAATATGCCTTCCCGCCGCACGCGCGGTACCTGTATGACCGCCCCCAGCTCCTCGTTGAACAGCACCTCCGTGGCGTCACCGAGGTCGCTTAAGTCGATGTGCACACCACAGTGCGCGGCAAAGGCCATTTCACACACCGTGGCGAACAGGCCGCCGTCGGAACGGTCGTGGTAGGCGAGCACAAAACCGAGTTCGTTGAGCGCCTGGATCACGGCGAAGAACAGCTTCAGCACACGCGGGTCATCCAAATCCGGCGTCTCGCGTCCCACCTGCTTGTAGACCTGGGCCAGCACCGAGCCGCCCAGGCGATTCTTGCCTTTGCCGAGATCGATGAGAATGAGATCGGTCTCGCCCTGGTCCGTGCGCAATTGCGGTGTCAGGGTCTTGCGCACATCCATCACCGGCGCAAACGCCGACACGATGAGCGATAGGGGTGCGGTCACCGCACGTTCGTTGCCGTCGGCGTCCTGCCACACGGTCTTCATGGACATGGAGTCCTTGCCCACGGGGATGGAGATACCCAGGGCCGGACACAGCTCCATGCCGACGGCATGCACCGCATCGTACAACGCCGCGTCCTCCCCCGGGTGGCCGGCGGGCGCCATCCAGTTGGCCGAGAGTTTCACGTCCGGCAGTTTCTCGATGCGGCTGGCGGCCAGGTTGGTCAGGGCCTCGCCCACGGCCATGCGTCCGCTGGCGGCGGGATTGATCAGCGCCAGGGGCGTGCGTTCCCCCAGGGCCATGGCCTCGCCGGTCAGGGCCTGGTAGCCGGACGCCGTCACCGCCACGTCCGCCACCGGCACCTGCCACGGCCCCACCATCTGATCGCGGCACACGAGACCGCCGACGCTGCGATCACCGATGGTGATGAGAAAATTCTTGCTCGCCACGGTGGGCTGGCGCAGGACGCGATAGGCGGCATCGCGCAGATCGATATCGCGGGTGGTGAACTTGGGCAGCTTGCGCTTCACGTGACGCACGTCGCGGGTCATGCGCGGCGGCTTGCCGAGCAACACGGACAGTTCCATGTCGATGGGGCGCGCGCGCCGCGCCTGTGTCTCCGCAGGGGTTGCGCCCTGCGGGCCCTGCGCGGCGAAATAGCTGTCTTCCACCACCAGGCGTTTATGCGCCGTGGCCCGGCCGATCACTGCATACGGGCAGCGTTCGCGCTCACACAGGGCGCGGAACAGCGCCAGATGGGCGTCGTCCACCGCCAGGACGTAACGCTCCTGGGACTCGTTGCACCAGATCTGCATGGGCGACATGGCCGACTGATCGTTCGGCACCGCGCGTAACGCGAAGCTGCCCCCGAGGCCGGCGTCGTTGATGATCTCGGGCACAGCATTGGACAGGCCGCCGGCACCGACGTCGTGGATGGACACGATCGGACTGTCCTCCCCCAGGGCCCAGCACTGGTCGATGACCTCCTGACAGCGGCGCTGCATTTCCGGATTGCCGCGCTGCACCGAGGCGAAATCCAAATCGGCGCTGCTGGTCCCGGTGGCGACGCTGGACGCGGCGCCACCGCCGAGGCCGATGAGCATGGCCGGACCGCCGAGCACGATGATACTGGCGCCCGGCGGGATCGGCTGCTTGTGCACGTCCGTGGCGCGGATGTTACCCAGGCCACCGGCCAGCATGATGGGCTTGTGATAACCGCGCATCTCACCTGCCACCTGTTCCTCGAAGGTGCGGAAATCACCATCGAGGGCACCGGTTCCCGTACGGTCACGGAGCGCGGCGGCGCCTTTTCGCTGCGCAACGTCCCGGCCGGCACCCAATCCATCACAGCCACGTACCCGGGCCTGGTGCCCGAGACGATGCAGATCACGGTTGCGGCCGAATCGGCCACCGAGGTGCAGACGTTTCGTCTCGCTTCGAG
>JANNJF010000464.1:0-1126 GCA_031405715.1 Gammaproteobacteria bacterium
CTTCCGTCGGGTCAAACCTACCTCTCACCGGATAGCAACGACGACGCCGCACAGGAGTTGGTGTACGCACGCCAGCACTTCTTTCTGGCGCGTCGGTACCGCGATCCGTTCCACACCGTTGGGGTTACGACGGAGACAAGCGTCGCGTTTGATGCGAACAACGACCTGCTGATGACCGTGACGAGTGATGCGTTAGGCAATCGCGTCACGGTGGAGGTCAACGACTACCGCGTGCTACAACCGCGCTCGATCAGCGACGCGAATGGCAACCGGAGCGAGGTCGCCTTCGACACGCTCGGCATGGTGGTGGGCACTGCCGTCATGGGCAAGGCACCGCCAGCTCAGGTGGAAGGGGATTCGCTCACCGGCTTCGTTGCGGACCTTTCACAGACCCAGATTGACGATTTCTTCGCTCAACCTCGACAGCCCCGTCCGGGTAGTGGCGAAAGCGAGGCTACGTCGATCGTTCACGGCCTGCTTGGCGACGCTACCACGCGTAGTGTCTACGACTTGACGCGCTTCGTGCGTTTGGGTGAACCACCGTGTGTCGCCACCATCGCGCGTGAAACACATGTCAGCGATCTGTCGCCAAATCAGAGCAGCAAGCTCCAGATCGGCTTCACTTACTCTCTGTGACAGACACATGGGGCAGGGGTGAACGGTTTGGTGTGGTGCCTGTGACCCGGAGTAAAGTCTACTGGGCGGGTGGGATAGCGCAGAAAAATATTGATGCCGTGAAGTCTGCGTCAAATAAAGCTGCGTTATTGTCCATCTTCCAACGCTGGCAGGACCCTATACCGGCCATCATCGAAAACACCCCTGAGTCCTCGATCAACAAAATTTTTGTCCACGATCACGACCCGATCGACACCTGGCACCGGGACAATGTCGTGCTGCTGGGGGATGCCGCCCACGCACCGCTGCCGACCTCCGGACAGGGTGCATGCCAGGCCATGGAAGATGCGTGGCATCTTGCGCGTTGTCTGCAGGCTCACCCGGGCTCCCACCAGGCAGCGTTTCATTCGTTCACGGTATTAAGGCTTAAGAAGACCTCTGCGATCACCTACGCCGCCAGAAGTTTTGCCGGTTCGTTGTTCAACCGCGACGCTGAATTCTGTCGCCTGCG
>JANNJF010000465.1:0-1167 GCA_031405715.1 Gammaproteobacteria bacterium
GTGAAAATGGACATTTAGAAATAATAAAGTTTTTGGTATCAAAAGGTGTAAATGTAAATACATATAATGATGCTCCATTAAGATCTGCATGTGCAACGCACCCTCGACCACAGCGCCACCGAACAGCTGCGCCTCGACGGCCTGCTGAGTGAGGAAGAGATGCGTCGGCATCCGGAGAAAGGCCACTTGCTCAAGTGCGTCGGCGGGCCGCGCAAACCCGTCATCAGCCTGGGAGAGGAAACCGCGCTGCATCGCGGCGACCTGCTGCTGTTGTGTTCCGACGGCCTGTGGCAGGCCTTCACCCACGAGCAGATCACCCATTACCTGGAATTCCGCTCCCTGGAAGAGGGCGTGGAGGAAATGCTGCTGGCGGCGGAAACCAAGATGCGCGCCGATTGCGACAACCTGAGCGCCATCAGCCTGCGCTGGCAGGAGGGCATCACCAACAACCCGCCGCTGCAGCCCCTGGTGCGGAAGGAAACCAGCCAGCAGGTGATGTGGGACGACGCCAAGATCAAGGCCGCCGAAGATCGGCTGCCGCGACGCAAAAAACCCCCCACGGCCGAAGAAAAGAAAGAGTCCCTGGAGGCCAGGATCGAGGAGTTGGAGGAATTCATCCAGCAGTTCGAGCCCAAGCGGCGCAACCCCTGACGCCCCTGGTGTGCCGCCGGCTTTTTTCCGCCATTTTGACCACCTGACCGCGGCTTTGCGGTATTATCCAGTCTCCGCAGCACACTCTCTCTATCTATCTTCCGAAGGTATTCACATGCGACCCAGTGGACGTACCCCCGATCAACTCCGTGACATCCGCTTCACCCGCCGTTACACGCGCCACGCCGAAGGTTCCGTGTTGGTGGAATTCGGCGACACCAAAGTACTGTGCAACGTCAGCATCGACGAAAAGGTGCCCGGCTTTCTCAAAGGCAAGGGCCAGGGCTGGGTGACCGCCGAATACGGCATGCTGCCGCGCTCCACCGGCCAGCGCATGCACCGCGAGGCCGCCTCCGGTAAACAAGGCGGACGCACCCAGGAGATCCAACGCCTCATCGGCCGTTCGCTGCGTGCCGCCACCGATCTCAAACAACTGGGCGAGCGCACCCTGACGGTGGATTGCGACGTGATCCAGGCGGATGGCGGCACGCGCACGGCGTCCATCACCGGCGCCTG
>JANNJF010000466.1:0-4137 GCA_031405715.1 Gammaproteobacteria bacterium
GATCAACCGCAGCGAGTTTGAACGCCGGCTGGAAGAGTTGATCGCCAGCGCCGCTAGCCTGCAGCAGCAACATGCCTTGCTTTACCTCGACCTCGACCAGTTCAAGGTGGTCAACGACACCTGCGGTCACAGCGCCGGCGACGAACTGCTGCGCCAGCTGACCGCGCAGATCCTGAGCACGGTCCCCGAGTCCACGACCTTCGCGCGCCTCGGCGGTGACGAGTTCGGCGTGCTGCTGGAAAACTGCTCATTGGATCAGGCGGTGCACGCGGCGACGCTGTTGCTCGACGAGGCGCGCACCTTTCGCTTCGTCTGGCTCGGCAAGACCTTCACCGTCGGTGCCAGCATCGGCCTGGTGGCCATCACCGAAACCAGTGGCAACCTAGCGAGTGTACTGGCCGCCGCCGACACCGCCTGCTACGCGGCCAAGGACAAGGGACGCAACCGGGTGCAGGTGTATTCGCCGGATGACAAGGAAATGGCGCAACGTCGTGGTGAAATGCGCTGGGTGGCACGTATCACCCAGGCGTTCGAGGAGCAGCGCTTCCTTTTGTACTATCAGCCCATCGTTGCCCTGCGGCCAGCGCCACAAGAGCAGGAACAGCATTTTGAAGTCCTGCTACGCATGTTGGACGAGGACAACAACCTGGTGCTGCCCGGCGCCTTCATCCCCGCGGCGGAACGCTACAACATGATGGTGGACATTGATCGCTGGGTGGTGCGCGGCGCGTTCGACTGGCTGACGGCCAATGCTGCCCGACCGGTGACCTGCGCCATCAACCTTTCCGGTCAGTCGGTGAACGACGACCGTTTCCTCGGTTTCCTCATGCAGCAGATCAAGAGTACCAACGTCCCACCGCACAAGTTATGTTTCGAGATCACCGAGACCGCGGCGATCTCCAATCTTGCCAAGGCCAGCAACTTCATCAAGGCGATTCAATCCCTTGGCTGCCGCTTCTCCCTCGACGACTTCGGCAGCGGCATGTCCTCCTTCGCCTACCTCAAGAACCTGCCGGTGGATTACCTCAAGATCGACGGTAGCTTCGTGCAGAACATGCTCAACGATCCGATCGATCTCGCCATGGTCGAGTCCATCAACAACATCGGCCATGTGCTGGGAATCCGCACCATCGCCGAGTTCGTCGAAAACCCGGCGATCCTGGAGAAACTGCGCGCCATCGGCGTGGACTATGCACAGGGCTATGGCATCGCCAGGCCGGGGCCGTTGGAAGATATGGTGTCCGAATCGACAGAGCTGTTGAGACGTCAGGAAGTTATCAGGGGACTTCACAATTAGTGACCCCGCGAAAGCGGGGTCCAGAGCAAAGAAAAGCTGACCTGTCGAGCACAACGTGCGAAGTGTCAGGCTACGCGGTGTATTCAGCATCATGCTGCAAGGAGGGGGGCCAGTCAGTCAGGAGCCAGTGCGTCGCCGCGGGTTAAGGCGGAGGAAGCGTTCAATAAAGACCTCGCGTTCATGTAATTGTTCCGGGCTGTACTTGCCATTGCGCGGCGTCAGCCGGACATAGTCGTTGAGAATGAGTTCGGCGCGTTGCGTCTTGTAGGTTCGAAGGTAGGGTGCAATCTGTTCGAGCAAGGCAAGTGCTTGACGGTTGTCGATGGCGTAAGTGACGCTTGGGGTGTGGTTGATGCGAGCGGCGCGTTTGTTCGTGATGCGTCCGGCACCGATGGCCGTATGAACATACTTGAGCAGTTGCGGCTCAGTGCTGCTGATACTGATAACAAGCTGACGATACTCGCCGCGATGCCTGCGCGATAGTGAAATGCTTCCTTCACCATCAACTACTCCGGCGATGTAGGCCGCATCCTCACGCGAGAGTTTCTTTACTTTCCGATAGATCGCCATCCCTGGCCTCTGCAGGACTGATTTCCTGCCACTATACAAAACAAAACCCCTGGCCGGAACCGGACAGGGGTTTTGTAACAACAACAAATATGGTGGAGGCGGCGGGACAGTGGTTCCACATCTTTCGATGTGGCCTGGACTATGCCTTCATCCCCACCGGTTACCCGGTGGGGATGCGGGGCGTATTATTCGCTGTTTGTTCCCTCTTCCGAGAGAACAGACTCTGCGAATCCTAGTGCCCGCTCGTTCGTTGCCGAATCAGCGTGCCTATGAGTCTCTACAGGGCAGGGAAGGTTGGCCCTTCTCCACCCCTCGGCGTTGCCATGCCGTCCCGGGACGATCTCCTGTCCCGGGACGCCGTCAGGGTTCACCGAATGAGCCCCGTTTTCACTCTGCCCTTGCGGGCAGAGGCGACCATGGTGTTAATCGAACCCGCGTCCGTAAGTCCTCTGCCAGCCGGTTCTACATGCGTAGTCTGTCTTTAATTTGACTCACCGTTCTCCGACAGACAGGGGAATCGGCAAGCTGAGCCTGCTTAATTTTAGCGCGATGCTAACAGACACAACATCACGCGAGCCTGTGTGATCGACCTCTCAGCCCGGCCCACAGGCGAAACGTAGGTGAGAGGTTAGCAGGGATTAAGCTGCTAAGGCGTAGTTGTCGTCGTTGGCAACTATAACTTTTGCAGTTGGATTTTCGAGGTACTCTGCCCCTCGGCATGCCCCGGAGGTTTCATAACCCACGTCGAAACCATGTCGCCCCCAGATACAACAGATACAAGTTGCAAGGTACAAGTGGCAAGGAAAATCATTCGTGCCACCTGACATCGCCCCGGGAGTATAACCCGAAACGGCGCCAGCTGTCAGGAATGATGCGGGCGGATCAGCGGGTTTTCAAGACGCGTTGCAGTTCACGGCCGGTTTCGCGCTCTTTCAGGGCCTGGCGCTTGTCGTGCTGTTGCTTGCCTTTGGCCAGGCCGATCTCGAGCTTGGCCTTGCCGCGTTTCCAGTAGAGCGCCAGGGGCACGATGGTGTAGCCCTTGCGCTCCACCGAGCCGATGAGCTTGCTGATCTCCGCCGCGTGCAATAGCAACTTGCGCGTACGTGTGGGGTCGGGGTGGATGTGGGTGGAAGCGGACGTGAGCGGCGAGATATGTGCGCCGATGAGGAAGACCTCACTGTTCTTGACGACGACATAACTTTCCTTCAGCTGGGCGCGGCCCTCCCGCATGCTTTTCACCTCCCAGCCCTCCAGGGCCAGTCCGGCCTCGAATTTCTGCTCGACGAAATAGTCGTGCCAGGCCTTTTTGTTCTGCGCTATGCTGCTCGAAGTGGACTTTTCCTGTTTTTTACTCATGTAAGCCTGGACGCCAAGGGCGGATTCAGAGGTGGCCGCCCCGGCACCCCGGGGTCGGACGTTTCGTCTTATAATAACAGGTACCATGGGATTATTTTCACTTATACCTACCTACCGGACGGGGAATGGATGGCCATAAAAACAACTGCCAAGCCCGTACCCCGAGCGCCCAAGTCCCCGCATGGCCTGTGGTCCACCACGGGGGTGTTTGCCCTGGCGTCCATGGGCTATGTCGTCGGCCTCAATAATATCTGGCAGTTTCCCTACCACGCGGTCCAGTACGGCGGCGGTGCCTTTGTCTTTTTCTATGTGTTGTTCCTGGGCCTGCTCGGCCTGCCCCTGATGATGGCGCAGGTCATGCTGGGACGGCTGGCGCGCCTGTCGCCGGTGAATACGGTGGCGACCCTGGTCAAGCGCCACCGGCTTTCCCATCGCTGGATCGGGTTCGGCTGGCTGGCGGTGGTGACGGGTTTTCTGGTGCTGTCTTATTTCAGTGTGATCGCCGGATGGACGGTGGCGTACGTGGTGCGTGCGCTGTCCGGCTCCCTGTATGGCTTGACCAGCGACGGCGCCGGCGCGGTGTTTTCCTCCCTGGTGCGCGACCCGGAGAAACAACTTTTCTGGCACAGCCTCTTTATTATTATGACCATGCTAGTGGTGGTGCGCGGTGTACGCCACGGGCTCGAACCGGTGGTGCGTTATGCGGTTCCGCTGATGCTCGGACTCACCGTCGTGTTGATGATGTATTCGAGCAGCGTGGGTGCATTGGCGCAGGCGGCGGGCGCGTTGCTGGTACCGGACTTCAATCGATTGACCGGTGATGGCATCCTCACGGCCCTGGGGGATGCCTTCTTCAGCCTTGGTCTCGGCACCGGAGTCATGATGATGTACGGCGCCTACCTGCCGGCGCACGC
>JANNJF010000467.1:0-6212 GCA_031405715.1 Gammaproteobacteria bacterium
GTTCGATCAAAGCAACGCCGCGCGCCTGAGCTTCGACGTGGTTTCCACCGGAAACAGGTGAAAATTATACGTTGAATCGAAGTGTCGGGCACCACCAAACAAAAAACCGCACGGCAACGTCACCCGGCCCTTCGGGCCACCCTCACCCAAAGGGAGAGGGGAAATCGGTGCGGCCTTCGGCCGCAGGTTCATGGGTAGGGAAAAATCTATGATCACCCCCCTCACCCTAACCCTCTCCCCCGAAAACCGCGGGGGAGAGGGGACTTGTTCAGAGGTTCCCTCGCCAGCAGCAACGGCCGTCACGACATTCAGCCTTCGCCGTGCCGACCGGCTAGCTCGTAGGCACGCAGTTCCGCGGTCAGTAGGTTCGCCACCGCGGCGTATTCGCCCGCAATCTCCGCGATTCGCATCTGCATAGCCTGCATCCGGTCCGCGCCCGTCTCCTTCTCGCAGCGCCCGCATAATGCCGCGAGCTTCCCGGCACCGAGATTGGCGCTACTGCCCTTGAGCACATGTGCCGCGCCCTGGATAGCTTCGGTGTCGGCCCGGTCTAGCGCCGCGCGCATGGCGGCGATGCGCGGCGGCGTGTCCGCGAGGAACGTGCGCACTACGTCGGGGAAGGCGTCCTCCAGCATGTCGCACACCGCACGCAGACGCACACGATCCACGCATCCATCGACCACCGCGTCCGAAGCGCCTGCGCCCGGCGTCGCGGCGTGTGTTGCGGCCTCCGCCGCTTGCGCCGTGACATTCCCGACCCAGGCAGCCAGCGTGTCGCGCAGCACCTCGGGCGAAACCGGCTTGGCCAGGTATTCGTCCATGCCCGCTGCCAGACACTTGTCGCGGTCTCCGGCCATGGCGCTGGCGGTCATGGCGATGATCGGGATATGTGCGCCGGGTTCGCACGCTTCGCGCTCGCGGATGGCGCGCGTGGCCGCGTAGCCGTCCATGCCCGGCATCTGGCAATCCATGAGCACGGCGTCGAAGCCACCGTGCGCCAGGCGTTCGAGCGCCGCCCGGCCGTCGGACACGATCTCGAACCCGTAACCCAGGCGCTTCAGCATGCCGGTGACCACCTGCTGGTTGACGGGGTTATCCTCGGCGACCAGCAGCCGCGCACGGCACGCTGTGGCTGACACCGCGATCGCGGTGCTACGCGCCGCCGCCGGCAACAGCAACTCCATCAGGGCGTCATGCAACAACTGACGCCGCAACGGCTTGGCGAGGCCCGCGTGCAGCCCGGCCGCGGCCAGCGTGGCCTGCATGCCACTCTGTCCGAACGGCAGCATCAACACCAGGCGCGTGTCGCGCAGAGCGGGATTCGCGGCAAGCGCCTGAACGAACGCCCTGCCCCGGGTTTCCGGGCGGATGGTATCGAACAGCACCACGTCGAACGGCCGGCCCGCGGCGTGCGCCACAAGCATTTGCCTGAGCGCCGCATCGGCGTCCACGGCCAGTTCGTGCTGCATGCCGAAGCTCGCCAGCAGTTGCTGCAATGCCATGCGCTGCAGGGCATTGTCGCCGGCAATCAGCGCCCGCAGATCGGCGAGGCGCGGGTCCGGCGTGAACGCCGCGGGCGCGGCACCGCTAGCGAGACGCAGCGTAAACCAGAAGATGCTGCCGCGTCCGGGCTCGCTCAGCACGCCGATCTCGCCGTCCATGAGGTTGACGAGCTGCCGGCAGATGGCAAGCCCGAGACCGGTGCCACCGAAGCGGCGTGTGATGCTGCCGTCCGCCTGGGTGAAGGCCTCGAAGATCCGGTCCTGCGCCCCGAGCGGGATGCCGCAACCGGTGTCCGTGACCTCGACGCGCAGCGTGACACCGTCGGCGTCCTCGCCGGCCTTCACCACGCTCACGAAAATCTCGCCACGTTCGGTGAACTTGACGGCGTTGCCGAGCAGATTGAGCAGCACCTGGCGCAGGCGGGTCGGGTCGCCGCGCAGGCCGGCGCCGAGATCTAGGTCGAGGTCGAACAGGCAGCCGAGTTCCAGGCCCTTTGCGTTGACGCGCGGCGCCACGGCCTCCATCGCGCTTTCGAGCACCTCGCGCAGGTCGAACGCCACCCGCTCGATAGTCATGTGTCCGGCTTCGATCTTGGAGAAATCGAGGGTGTCGTTGAGCAGGTCTAGCAGTAGCTTGCCGGACCGGTAGGCGGTATCCATATAGTCGCGCTGTTCGAGGTCCAACGGTGTGTCGCGTATCAGTTCGAGCATGCCAAGCACGCCGTTCAGGGGGGTGCGGATCTCGTGACTCATGTTGGCCAGGAACTCGGATTTGATGCGTGCCGCCTCGATCGCCGCGTCATGCGCCTGCAGCAGCGACTGTTCGGTGCGCTTGCGCTCGGTGATGTCACGCAGGATACCGATGAACAGCCGGCGTTCGCCCAGAAACATCTCGCTGACGGTGATTTCCATGGGGAACTCCGAACCGTCCTGACGCAACCCGCGCATCTCGCGCGGACCGCGTGATACCACCGTGCTCTTGCCGGTTTTCAGGTAGGCAGATATATAGTCCGCATAGGCCTCCCGGTCGCCGGCCGGAATCAGAATCCGCAGGTCCTGGCCGACGATCTCCTCACTGCAGAGGAAGAGACGGCAGGCCGTCGGGTTGATCGATTCGATCCGCCCGTCCTCGCCGATGGTGATGATGCCGTCGGCCACGTTCTCGATCACGGAGCGCAAGCGCGCCGTGCTGTGGCGCGCGGCCAACTCGGCCTGTTCGCGTTCATAAACTTCCTGCTTGAGGGCCGCGTTCTTGTCTCGCAGACTCTGATCGCGCTCGTCGAGGGTGTCCATCATGCGGTTAAACACATCACCCATTTCCCGGATGTCCACGGGTCCGGCGGGCTGCGCGCGCGCCGACGCTTCACCTTCTCCGGTGCGAAACATGACATCGGATAGATCTTGTAAAGGCCGGGTGACGTGCGTGATCAAACGCTGTAATAATAACAACAACAGCGCGGCAAACCCCAGAGAGACACCGATGTTGTTGACAAAGACGTAGGATTGCATTTCCACCAGGTGTTTTTTCTGCAGAACAACCTGGACATAACCCAGCAACTGGGGTTGTTTGACCACATCGGACAAGGCGAATTCCGACGATGGGTCGTACTGCAAAATGACCGGTGCCATAAAATACATGGCCTGATCGGTCTCCTTGCTCAAGCGCGCGCCTTCATTCGGCCAGTGGTCGGTATTGGCACCGGCGCCGGGTTCCCAGTCCGCTATCGGATCGCTTGACGCCAATGCAAATAGCCGCTGCCGGTCGCGCCGGTAAAGCTTGACGGCCGTCACGTCGGGCCGATCGAGCGTCGCCTTCGCAGCCTCCACGGCATTGTCCGGCGCCTCGTAAAGCAAGGCCAGACGGTTGCTTTGGCGCATGGAAAAATCCATCGCGTCCTGCTTGCCAACCGCGATCAAATCGTCGCGCAAGCGCGCGCTTACCAGGTACGCGGTGGACAGCGATGCAACCACGGCCAGACACAGGACACCGGCGACAAACGTCATGGACAACTGCCGGCGCAGGCTGATCTGCGGAGAGAATATTCGTGGCAGCAATCTGAACATGCGATTTACCGTGCGGGGAAGACGAGGTCGACACCGCGCTGCGCCGCGTCGACGTCCAGGCCAAGATGCGAGGCCGAACGCACGTTAAGGGCAAAACGTGTATCGCGTAATGGCATGAACACGGGCGTGCCATTGTGCCTGGCTTCGAGGGCCAGCTCCGCCAGGCGGCGACCCATTTTTTGGTTATCGGGATACAATGTAAACACCGCGCCCTTGGACACATGTGCCAGGCTGCTGGAAAAGATGACCATGCGCCTATTCCAGGAACGCTCAAGTATCATCGGCACGAGTGTCGTCTCGTCCAGCGCCAGGGTGTCCATCGGCAACCAGATCGCCGTCCGGTCATCGCGCCTGTCGGCCAGCACCTTCCGATAGACCTGGGCGGCGGCTGGCAGGTCCTCGGCGCGGTGCGCGTCCAGCTCAAGGCCGCGGGTTTCCGCCGCCGCTTTGGCCTGCGCGATCAACCAGCCATTCTGGGCCTCGCTGTACACCACGATCACGCGCCGTACGCGCGGGGCCAGCGCGCGCAGGCGCGCGAACAGCAAGTCCGGATCCGGCGTAAGACTGATGCCGGACACGCCACTGCCCTCCTCGCCGGGCGGCAGGAGCACCGCTCCCACGACCTTCGGCACACGCGTCCTGAGTGCGCTCGACGCCTTCGCGCCACGCTGGCCGAGGGCGATGATGGCCACGGGTTTCGCCACGTCCAGCGTATTCTGCAACCCGGCAATATCGGCGGTTTCGTGCAGCGCATAACGCCGCACCGCGATGCGGCTCTCTATCCCCTGCATCACTTGTTCGAATACAGTGCGGTAGGGTTCAGCGGTTTCCGGGTAAAGCACGGCCACCCAAGGCTCATCCGTCCATGCCGGCAGGGGAACGCACAGCAAGGCGGTTAAGATCCACCGCAACGCGTGCCGGACGGCTTTCAACACTTGCGCATTTTTTGTTTTCATTATCATTCACGGCCGATAACGAATTTCAAAATAATAATTCCGCCCAGGCAGCGGCAGATCGTTGGCGATCAAACCGGGTGCCGGCGATGGCTCGCGCGCATCGACGTCGAACAGGTTGCGCGCCGACATCGCCAGTTCCCAATGGTCACCGAGGTGTTTGCTCCGCAGGGTCAGATCGACCAGCGTGTACCCGCTGAGATCGGCACGTGGGTCGTCGGCCGGGCGCGGACGCTCCCCGACGTACTTCGCCTGCGCCCCCAAGCTCCACTCGGGCCGGAACGCCCAGTCGCTACGCAGATACAGTTGGTGTTCCGGTGCATATCCCGCGCCTTGTCCCGTGGTTTCATCGGTGCTCTGCTGCCAGGCGTAATTCCCGCTCAAGCGCAGGCGGTTGACGGGCCTCCAGCCGGCGGTCAGCTCCAGCCCGTGGCCGGTCAGGCGACCGGCATTGGCGGCCGTGGCGGAAGTGGCCGGCGACGGGTCGGCCACGAAACGGATGATGTCCTGCGCCTGGTAGGTGTAGAGATTGAGTCCGGTTTGCAGGCTGGGGCTGGCGCGGTAATCCCAGGCGAGCTCCACGGTGTCGATGGTCTCGGGCTTGAGCGCCGGGTCGCCCAAGGACACCGGATTGTTGATGTTGTAAAGCTCGGCGAACGACGGCGCACGGAAGGCGCGGCCGTACAACAACTTGCTGGTGAGGCGATAGCTAGTCTGCCACACCAGCGCCAACCGCGGGTTGAGGGTGTTGCCGAAGTCCGAGTAGCTGTCGTAGCGCGCGCCGGCAGTCAGTTCCCAATCCGGCGCAAACGCCCATTCATCCTGGACGTATCCATAATATAGCGTCCGATCATGCGGCAAGATATACACCAGGGACGGGTCCTGGCTCACCTCACGCACCGGCGGCGGTACGCCTGGGAGTGGCGCCAGGGTGGCGTCGAAATTCTTGGATTCGGATACTTTATACAGGTCGGCGTAGTTGTAACCCGTCCCCAAGCGTAGCCGGTGCCCGGTCCAGCCGGTATAGACGGTGGAAATATCGGCACGCATATGGCGCTCGGCGCGGCCGGGATTGCCGATCATGCCCTCGGGGAAGGCCCCACCGAAGGCGCCGGAGGGGAAAAGCACCAGGTTCGATTGGAGGCGGGTATCGAAATAACTCACCTGCGTGGTCAGGCCCCAGTGTTCGGCAAACTTGGGATCGTCATAGGTCAGGTCGGCGTTGAACCGGTCGCTGTCGATCTTTCCCTGTGGGTCGAGTGCCTGCGCCACCCCGGCACCGGTACCGATGTTGCGCCGCCCTTGATATCCCATGCGCCACCGCCAGTCGCCGCGGGCGAGGTCGAAACGCGCATCCAGGCCGTCGTGCTGGACGTTCACCGCTCCCGGCGCCAGCGAGGCGCGGGTTCCAGCATCGAAATAACTCTGGCTATCCGCCTCGAGGATACGCCGCTGGCCATCGGTGGAAAACGCTTCAAGCGAAAACGCCTGCTCCCATCCTCCGGCAGTCCGGCCGTGCAGCACCCAGGCGTTTTTGCTGTCGAAGCTGCCGGCGCGCACCCCGAGTTCCGTGCCGTCGATATCGGCGGCGGTCTTGGTGACGATATTGATCACGCCCGCGAACGCATCCGCGCCGTACAGGGCCGAACCCGGACCGCGTATCACCTCGATGCGCGCGATGTTGGCGACCGGC
>JANNJF010000468.1:0-4229 GCA_031405715.1 Gammaproteobacteria bacterium
AACGCGCTCGGCGCCTTTATCCAGCTCATCGTCGTCAACTGCATCATCCTCGGGCGCGCCGAGGCCTATGCGTCCAAGCGCCCGGTGTTGCATACGGTCGTCAACGCCACCGGCGTCGGCCTCGGCTTCACCCTCGGCCTGGTGATGCTGGGCGGAGTGCGCGAGCTGTTTGGTAGTGGCACGCTGCTGGGTGTTCCACTATTCGGTGCCGACTTCCAGCCGTGGGTGGTGATGGTGCTGCCGCCGGGTGGATTCTTCGTGCTCGGCGCTTGGTTGCTGTTCATTTCCTGGCTGCGCGCATGGCGCGCGCGCCGTGTTGCATCCAGGAGGGCCGCCCATGGCACCTGACAGCCTGCCCGCGTTGATGATCAATGCACTGCTCACCAACAATTTTGTCTTCAGCCTGTTTCTCGGACTGTGCCCGTTCCTGGGGGTATCGCAGAAGCTCGAGACCGCCTGGCCCATGGGTTTGGCCACCACCCTGGTCATGCTGGTGAGCTCGCTCAGCGCCTATGCGATCAATCTTGTGCTGGTCGCCGCCGGTCTCGAATACCTGCGGCTCATCTGTTTCATCGCCGTGATCGCCACGGCCGTGCAGCTGGTCGAGATGGCGATGAAAAAATTCAGCCCGGCACTGTTCCGTGCCCTCGGCATCTATCTACCGCTCATCACCACCAACTGCGCGGTGCTCGGCGTGGCACTGTTCCAGACCACGCGCCATTACAGCCTCGTGCAATCGGTGGTTTACAGCGTCTCGGCCGGCGCGGGTTTCGTGCTGGCGCTGGTACTGATGGCAGGACTGCGCGAACGCCTGAATCTGGCGAACGTGCCAAAGCTCGCCCAGGGTGCGGCACTGACCTTGATGCTGGCCGGACTGTTGTCGCTCACCTTTATGGGTTTCGCGGGACTGGGGGGCATGGAATGATCGTCAGGATACTACTGGCCACGGCCATCATATTCGCCGCCGCTGGCGGCTGGGTTGCAGTCCGGGCCGCCGCGCGCCGCTACGCCGCGCGCCATCCCGAGCTTGGCGCGGTACGTGAGGAGGGTGGTGGTGGGTGCGGGAGTTGCCAATGCATTGGAACGGAGTCCTGTGAGCGTGAAGATCAGTAGTTTCAGTCTCTATCGATCCTTGAAATGGAGATTGTTTCGTCATTCGCCCCCGTGTGTCCAGCTCTCCGGGCCCGATTCTTCATCGAAAAGGATTTATGAAAAGATCCGGCCAAATCCCTGCGAGGGAATCACTCGGCATCTTTAATTTTCTTTGCGCAATATCAATTACACGTTCCCAGTATTTATGGTATTTTTACACCAAACAACAGTGGCCAAACCGATATTGGGAGTAACAGCATGAACATCCGCCATAACATCACAAGTCTTCTGGTCGTCACATTCTTAGTTGGTGCCGGCTGTACACGCCAGGTTAGCTTCAACCAGGACGTCAGGCCGATATTCAGCGCCAAATGCCAGTCCTGCCATGACGGCAGTGGCGAAGGCTCCGCCAAGTCCGGTTTCAACGTCATGTCGTATGACAGCCTGATGGCGGGCACCAAACTTGGCAAGGTTATCGTGCCGGGGGAGGCCATATCCAGCACCCTGTACCTGCTGATCACGCACAAGGCGAGCCCTGAGATCCACATGCCGCCGCATGGCAGTCAGTCGCTGGCGATGGGTAAGGGGCATCCACTCACCGATGGCGAGATCGACACCATCAAGCAGTGGATCGATCAGGGCGCGAAGAACAACTAGACCCTGTACGTCACCGGCCGCGCCCCGGCCGGTATGTTGCCGTCAGTTCTATTGAATAAATGAAAGAAAAGTAGTTTAGGCAACCTCCGAACAAGTACCCTCTCCCCAACGGGGGGGGTTAGGGTGAGGGGGTAATCACGCATTTCCCCCCCTGGTCCTCTTCCTAAGCCCCCTTCGGGGAGGCAAAAACCGCACGGAGAGGGCACGTAGCCTGATAGTTTCTGCTACTTGTTCAGAGGTTCCTTAATGTTTTGTTTGCATTTTTAACTCTCCATTTTCCACCCCCCTTTTTTTCGTAATGTGATCAATGCCGCTGTTTCTGCCCGGGCCTTCTCCTTGCGTGCCAATTCGCGCTTTAACGCCTTGTTTTCGTCTTTCAAGGCGCGAATCTCGCTGCGGAGTTTCGTATCGATCGTTTCTGTTTTCGCTTTCACCATCAGTTCGTCTTTCCACTGCGCCACATGATGAATAAAAATACCCCGCTCCCGACAATAATGCGATGTGGCGTGTTCGTCCACGCCATGGCAGTCCAACACCGCCTGAGCCGAATGGCACTTACCTAAGCGGTTTCATCGTCAACGTAGGGCGGGTTAGGCACGTCTTTTGTGCCGTAACCCGCCGGATGTGCCCGCTGGCAGACCGTAAAGAATGTCTTGTGTTGCTGCGCAACGCCTGGCGGGTTACGCAAACTACGCTCTTGTCCCCGCATGGGGGAACCCGTCCTACATTTTGGCTTAAGTAAGTGCCAGTGCGCCGGGAGACCGGCAAGGAGTCAAGGGTGCAAGTCCCTCACAGTAAAGGTGTAGCGAACCATGCTGTCCCCGAGTCATGCGCGAGGAGTGGCCGCAAGGCACATCGCGAAGCGTTGACAGGGGTACGTGCAGGCCAGCCATTGAGCCGCGATAGTACTTTAATCCCGGGCGCCGACGCCGTTGGCACAGCGGAAGGCAACACAGCGAGGCGCGCCAATGCAAGCGCCGCGCCAGCCCGGCGTGGTCAAAGACCCTGGCATGTACGCAAGCTCCTTGCACGGGAACCGGGAGATCGGTGGGTTGGCCTTGGCCTGCTTTACCAAGGTCCGCGTCGGGAAGGCGAGGAGCCGTAGCCGATGATGCACGACTCACCGAAGTCAGACCCCGCCATAGTAGCGACGAAGTCGGCGAACAACCCGGAGTCATCCGGGGCGGAGCCGATGGAGCCAAGGGTGGGGGCCAAGGGAAACACGAGCAATCCTCCCACGCGCCGGACCCAGTGCCGGGAAAGTGTGCCGATGGGGCTTGCACGTGTACGGCAAGTAGCCAAAACCAGAAAGAAGGAGCGGTTCACCGCGCTACTTCATCACGTGAGTGTCGAGGCCCTCAAAGAAGCCTACCGGTCGTTAAAACGACAGGCTGCCCCCGGGGTCGATGGCATTACGTGGGAAGCGTACGCACAAGACCTAGACGTCAACCTCAACGATCTGCATACCCGAGTGATCCGGGGGTCGTACCGAGCACTGCCCTCGCGGCGTGTCTACATCGCCAAACCCGACGGGAATAAACGCCCGTTAGGGATTGCGGCCCTGGAGGACAAGATTCGGAAGCCGGCCGTGGGCGAGGTGCTCAATGCCATCTACGAGGAAGACTTCTTGGGATTCTCCTATGGGTTTCGCCCCGGACGCAGTCAGCACGATGCGCTCGATTCACTGTACATGGCGATTACCCAGACGAAGGTGAACTGGATTTTGGACGCCGACATCGCCCAGTTCTTCGATTCGATGAGCCACGACTGGCTCCTTCGATTCCTGGAACAGCGAATCGGTGATCCACGGGTACTGCGCCTGATTCGTAAATGGCTGAAGGCCGGTGTAATGGAGGACGGCGTGGTTAACCCAACCGAGGCCGGTTCGCCTCAAGGGTCGGTGATCTCACCGATCCTTGCCAACGTTTACCTTCTTTACGCCTACGACCTCTGGGCCAACCGGTGGCGACACCGCGAGGCCCTTGGCAACGTCGTCATCATACGCTACGCCGATGACACCGTCGTGGGGTTCGAGCACGAAGCCGATGCCAAGCGTTTCTTAGCGCAGCTGCGAGAACGGATGGAGAAATTTGCGCTGACACTGCACCCGGATAAGACGCGTCTCATCGAGTTCGGCCGCCACGCGGCTAATAATCGAAAAGGACGTGGGTTGGGTAAACCGGAGACGTTCTGCTTCTTGGGTTTCGTTCACATCTGCGCGCGCTCCCGGCGCGGCGCCTTCCAGCTTAAGCGGAAGTCTCGCCGCGATCGTATGCGCGCAAAGCTTAAGGAAATCAAAGAGGCCCTGCGAAAGCGCATGCACGACTCCATCCCCGCGCAGGGAAAATGGTTGGCGCAGGTTATCCGCGGATACTTCAACTATCATGCGGTGCCAACCAACTCTCGAAGCCTGAGTGCGTTTCGCTATCACGTGACAGTCCTCTGGCGGCGGTCGCTCAAGCACCGCAGTCAGCGGGATG
>JANNJF010000469.1:0-7226 GCA_031405715.1 Gammaproteobacteria bacterium
ATGCGCGGCGCCATCGACGCCAACGTCGATTTCACGAACGCCATCGCGGCGCTTCCGCCCCTGACCACGCAGTTTTCCGACACGTCGCTCTCTCGGAAGTTCCGGATGATCGCGCTGACGATGGCCGCTCGAGAGGCGCTGTGCATGAAGCGCCAGACGTTTTTCGTCGAAGTGGGCGGTTGCGGCCACCCTGCATGCGCCCGCCCGCTCCCTCGTTGAGGGCCAGCTCGGCGTCGATGAGATCGCGGTGGGTCTTCACCAGCCAGCTCACGCCGTTGGCGGGCCCCGTCTCCTCGTCGGCGGTGAGGGCGACGATGATGTCGCGGTCGGGACGGTAGGACTCCTCGCGCAGGCGGATCAGGGTGGCGATCCAGATGGCGGCCATCGCCTTGTCGTCGCTGGTGCCACGGCCGTAGAAGTAGCCATCCTTCTCGATCAGGGTGAAGGGGTCCGTCGTCCAGTCCTCGCGCCGCGCCTCAACGACGTCCAGGTGAGCCAGCAGCAGCAGCGGACGGCGCGCGCCGGTGCCGCGGAGCCGCGCTACGAGGTTGCCCTTGCCCGGCGCGGGGGCGAGGACCTGCACGTCCGCGGCCGGGAAGCCCGCGGCCCGGAGGCGTGCCGCCATCGCTTCCGCCGCCCGCGTGTTGTCGCCGGTGGGATCGACGGTGTTGATCTCGACGAGCTCCTTGTAGATCGCACGCAGCCGCTCGTCCTGGACGGGGGCCGTCGGGTCGGCGAGCAGGGCGGCGGCCACGAGGGAGGCAAGGATCATGAAGGCAGTCTCCTTGGAGAGGCTCAGCGCAGCGCGTCCTCGAGGGCCGCCGCCGTAGGCAAAGCCCAGGCCCAGCACCAGCACAACGATGGCCACAAATGCATACAGAAACCGCTTCATATCGCCCCCAACAGTTCGACTCAGAAAACCAAGATACAGGATACGCTGCCCGGGCAACAAGGCACTATCAAGCCAGGCGCCATTGGTGTCCGCCGGCCAGTGAGCCGCTAAACACGTGGCAAACACTATCACGCAACGTCTCCCCTCTCCCCCGAAATACACGGGGCGAGGGGACTTGTCCGGCTGTCCCCTAGCAATCAAAAAAAAACGGCATCGGGTGGTCCGTATGCCGTTTTTTACCGATGGTCCAACCATCATCTACTGCAGACATTCATCAGAGATCGACCCGCTCCCGCAGCTCCTTACCCGGCTTGAAATGCGGCACGTGCTTGTGCGGGACCTCGACCGAATCGCCGGTCTTGGGATTCCTGCCCATGCGCGGCGGCCGGTAATGCAGCGAGAAACTGCCAAAACCACGCACCTCGATGCGCTCCCCCGCTGCCAGGGCTGCCGACATTTGCTCGAGCAGTTCCTTGACGGCGAGTTCGACATCCCGGTAATCCAGCTGCGGTTGTTTAGCAGACAGCAACGCAATCAACTCTGATTTAGTCATCTGTGGCGCCCTCAGGAATCAGCGTGAACCGGACGACAGTCCCTAGCCGTCCTTGTTGACCAGTTTTTCTTTCAGCTTGTCAGCAAGGGTCGATGCGCCGCCAGCTGCCTTGCGCGTGTATTCCTGGACTGCCTCGCTCTCTTCCTCCATATCCTTGGCCTTCACCGAGAGGGAGATTTTACGGGTCTTGCGGTCGATGGTGGTGATTTTGGCCTCCACCTCGTCGCCTTCCTTAAGGAGCGAACGGGCATCTTCTACACGGTCACGCGACAGTTCCGAGGAGCGCAGATAACCCTCGACCTCTTCTGAGAGTTTAACCACTGCGCCCTTGGCGTCAACTGCGGTAACAATACCTTTTATTACGCTACCCTTGCCATACTCCGCCACAAAGTTGGTGAACGGGTCGCCTTCCATCTGCTTGATGCCGAGGGAAATGCGCTCGCGCTCCGGGTCGATGGCCAGCACCACGGCATCGATTTCGTCGCCCTTTTTGAAGTCGCGCACGGCTTCTTCACCGGGGCGGCCCCAGGACAGGTCGCTCAGATGGATCAGGCCGTCGATACCGCCATCCAGGCCGACAAACACACCGAAATCGGTAATGGACTTGATCTGGCCGTGGACCTTGTCACCCTTATTGTGGGTGGCGCCAAACTCTTCCCACGGATTCGGCTGGCACTGCTTGATACCCAGCGAGATGCGGCGGCGCTCGGCGTCGATATCCAACACCATCACCTCGACCTCATCACCCAACTGCATCACTTTGGTGGGATGAATATTCTTGTTGGTCCAGTCCATCTCGGACACGTGCACCAGGCCCTCGACACCCTCTTCGATCTCGACGAAGGCGCCGTAGTCGGTGATGTTGGTGACCTTGCCGAACAGGCGGGTGCCTTCCGGATAGCGGCGCGCCAGATCGACCCACGGATCGTCGCCCAGCTGCTTCAATCCTAAGGACACACGATTGCGCTCGCGGTCGAAACGCAGCACCTTGGCTTCGATCTCATCGCCGATGGTCAGCACTTCGGACGGATGTTTCACGCGCTTCCACGCGAGGTCGGTGATATGCAGCAGGCCGTCCACACCGCCCAGATCGACGAAGGCGCCGTAGTCGGTGAGGTTCTTGACCACGCCCTTGACGATCTGCCCTTCTTCCAGATTGGACAGCAGGGATTCGCGCTCGGCGGACATTTCTGTCTCCACCACGGCGCGGCGCGAGACCACCACGTTGTTGCGCTTGCGGTCCAGCTTGATGACTTTGAATTCCAGCTCTTTGCCTTCGAGGTAGGTGGAGTCGCGCACCGGGCGCACATCCACCAGGGATCCGGGCAGGAACGCGCGGATCGTGTCGATCGCGACGGTAAAGCCACCCTTGACCTTGTCGGTGATGATGCCGGTGATGACCGATTGGGCCTCGTAGGCCTTCTCCAGCACATCCCAGGCCTTGACGCGGCAGGCCTTCTCACGCGACAGACGGGTTTCGCCGAAGCCGTCTTCGAGGTTTTCGACGACGACTTCCACCATGTCGCCGACCTTGACGGTCACATTGCCGTTGGCGTCACGGAACTGCTCGGCGGGTATCACGCCCTCGGACTTGAGGCCGGCGTGTACCACCACCACTTCGCTGTCCACACGTACCACTTCTCCGATGATCAAACCGCCGGGACGCATGGGGGCGGTGATCAGACTCTGTTCGAATAACTCGGCAAAACTTTCGCTCATGTTGATGTGTGGTCCTGTTGTGGGAATGGCCGGCAAAGCCGCTGCATCCCGTAAATCCGCTATCCGTCGTGCTGACCGTCGCGGGTTTGTGGTGTTGAAAAAACAAATGAGACCCGTGTTGCGTTGCGTTTGCGAGCGTGACTTACGTTAACCATCACACGTCCAAACGCAGCTGCAACCGTGCCAAGATATCATTCACCACCTCGGTAATGCTCATGGTCGAGGTATCGAGCATCTCGGCATCGGCGGCGGGCTTGAGCGGTGATGCCTCACGTTCGGCATCACGCGCGTCACGCGCACGAATCTCCCCTAATAGAAGCGGAAGACTAACATCCAACCCCTTTTCCTTCAACTGTTTATAGCGTCTCGCGGCACGGACTTCCGGGCTGGCGGTCAGAAAAATCTTGAGCCGTGCCGTGGGGAAAACCGTTGTGCCCATGTCGCGCCCGTCCGCCACCAGACCCGGGGGGTGACGGAAATCATGTTGTTTTTGCAGCAAAGCCGCGCGAACCTCTGGCAAAACCGCCACTTCCGAGGCCCAGCGACCACATTCCTCGGTGCGCAACCCGGCGCTGACGTCCAGCGTATTAAGGTAAACACGGGCCGGGCTGCCGTCCGCCTGGGGTTCGAAGGCAAGCTGCAGCCGGTTGGCCAGCCCCGCCAGCGCCGGGGCATCCGTCAAGGGGATGTCCGCCTCCTGGGCCGCCAAACCCAGGACACGGTACAGGGCGCCGCTGTCCAGATAGTGCCAGCCCAGGCGCGCCGCCAGTAATTGACTGATCGTCCCTTTGCCCGACCCGCCGGGGCCATCAATAGTGACCACCGGCACGCTCATGTCCCGGTCTCGACGTGCAATTTGAGACCGGCGGCCGTGGCTAGGGGCACGAAATCCGGGAACGAGGTGGCGACATTCCTGCAGTCCCGCACCAGGATCGGTCCACTGGCGCGCAAGGCTGCGATAGCAAAAGCCATGGCGATGCGGTGATCGCCGTGGCTGTCGACTTCTCCGCCCTGCAGGCGACCGCCCTGGATGACCATGCCGTCGGGGGTTTCCCGCGCGTCGATGCCGAGGGCACGCAGCCCCGTGGCCATCACCGCGATGCGGTCGCTTTCCTTGACGCGCAGCTCCTCCGCCCCGGTCAGCACCGTCTCGCCCGCGGCGCAGGCGGCGGCGATAAACAACGCCGGAAATTCATCGATGGCCAGGGGTACCTGGTCTTCGGGAATCGAAATGCCCTTCAGTGGACCACCCTTTACACGGATATCCGCCACCGGTTCACCGCCCACCTCGCGGCGGTTTTGCAGTTCCACCTGCGCCCCCATGCGCGTGAGGATATTCAATACACCGATACGCGTGGGATTGACGCCGACATGTTGCAGCGTGATGTCAGAGCCCGGGGTGATCGCCGCCCCCACGAGAAAGAAGGTGGCGGACGAGATATCCGCCGGCACGTCAATGTCGCAGGCCAGTAACCGCCCGCCACCGCTTAAGGCGATGCGCGGTCCGTCGGTGTGCACGGCATAACCAAAGCCACGCAGCATGCGCTCGGTATGATCGCGCGTGGGGGCGGGTTCCGTGACCCGCGTCTCGCCCGTGGCATACAGTCCGGCCAGCAACAGCGACGACTTCACCTGGGCGCTGGCCATGGGCATCACGTAGTCGATGCCGTGCAGGCGCTGACCGCCTTTGATGCGCAAGGGCGGACGCCCGCCGTCGGCGGTGTGGATCACCGCACCCATGCTCGCCAAGGGCACGGCCACCCGGTTCATGGGGCGCAGGCGCAGGGAGTCGTCGCCGGTCAGGGCGGAGTCGAAGGCCTGTCCTGTGAGGATGCCGGCCATGAGGCGCATGGCGGTGCCGGAATTGCCCATGTCGAGTTCGCCCTTAGGTGCCTTAAGGCCGTGCAGACCCACGCCATGGATCACCAGGCGTCCGTTGTCCGGGCCCTCGGCCCGCACACCCATGGCGCGGAACGCCGCCAGGGTGGACAGTACATCCTCGCCCTGGAGCAGACCCGTCACGTGGGTCACGCCCTCGGCCAGGGCACCCAACATAACAGAACGATGGGAAATGGATTTGTCGCCGGGCACACGGACACGCCCGGTGAGCGTGCCGCCGGGCTGCACACGATAGTCAATGCGCGTGGACGTCATAGTGAAGCCTCGGAATTTGTAACCATAAAATAATAAAATTTTGAACCGCCAACTAAGCGGCACCTCCACATGCCTAGCCGAGAAACCACCCAACTTTCCGGCACCCGATTGGGCAACGCGCTAACTCATTAGAGTTTTGTCAGATCAATAAAGCTATCTGCCAGAGAAAATGCGCCTTTGGAGAAATGTGCATTTTGACCTTTTTTCTCAAATTCGGACTTATACAAACGGAGATACACCAGCTCATTCGCTATTAAAGCCGCTTCATCAGAACCTTTTTGCTCTTGCGACAAATTCGCAAGCAGCTCATTTTCACGATCATGCAATGAACGCCAGAGTAGATTAAAATTCTTCTCATCAATTTCAATTTGTATGGATTTCATATGCGCAAGCCTTATGCCGTCTTCTTAAATACTTTTTTGCAAAAAATAACGACCTTCTCCAGTAAAGCAACGAATTCGTGCGCAGATATATTTCTTGTAGGGCACAGACTATAGTGGCCCTCTGGTTTATCGTCACGGATTAATTTTAAGCCGACAGGTAGCGGGGTCGAAGCCTTAATCTCCCACACCCAACCAGATAACGGTGCCAAATCTAATCCCTTTTTGTTATAAAGACTGATTCCCTTACCATTAGATATGATCATGGGGACACCATTCATTTCTATTATGTCTAACTCCCCTTGCCGGATCTTTGTAAGCAACGGAGATGTTGCATTTCCTATGCGATAAAGCACCTCTGGTGCAAGATATAAGGGTTCCTTGATATGCATCATTCACCCCTTTTGTTAATAACATAATTCATCGTGCACCTGATGTAGGGTCTAGCAAGCAGTTCTTCAGGATTATTTCTGATTGAGGTTTCCACGTACAGTGCGCGCGTGAGTAAAAAATTCCTCAAGTTTACGGCCATCGCCCTTTTCAATCACCTGCGCGAGCTTATCCAACTGCCCGCGATAACCACTGATGGCCTGCAGCAATGCCGCGCGGTTGGCCAGGCAGATATCCCGCCACATCACCGGGTCGCTGGCGGCGATGCGCGTCATGTCGCGGAAACCATTGCCGATATAATCAAACACCCGGCGCGCTGCCGGCTCTTGCGCCAGCTGATCCACCAGGGCGTACGCCAGCAGATGCGGCAGATGACTGGTGGCGGCGAGGATGGCGTCGTGTTCCGCCATTGGCATGCTAACGACCTCGGCGCCGGCGGCGCGCCACATGTCGTCCACCGCCTTCAGGGCAGATGCATCGGTCTCCGCCACGGGGGTAAGAATCACACGTTGACCATGAAAAAGATCCGGCAGGGACGCCGCCACACCGCTGCTCTCGCGCCCCGCCAGGGGGTGACCGGGCACAAACTGACGAAAGTGCGCACCGAGATGGGCGCGCGCCGCTTCGGTGATGCTGCCCTTGACGCTGCCCACGTCGGTGATCACGGTTTTAGCGGAAAGATAGGGCGCAATGGCGGCGAACACCTCGGGCATGGCCCCCACGGGGGATGCCAGCACCAGCATGTCGGCGTCGCTGGCGGCGCGGCTCATAGAGGTCTCGATGCGATCGACCACACCCAGGGCCACGGCCTGCTGCAGACTCGCCAGGCTGCGGCCCACACCGACTATCTCCTGCACATAGCCGGCGGCGCGCAGCGCGCGCGCCAGGGATCCGCCGATGAGGCCTACGCCGATGATGGTCAGTTGTTTAATCATTCTGCACGCTGCAAATGTTAGCACTTCGTTCTTTCGGATCGGGTGTCTATCATTAAAATTCTACTCCGTTTTAGTCCCTTCCCCCTTTCAGGGGGAAGGCTAGGATGGGGCTCGAAGGCGTTCCCGGCATGGGTTTCATCGTCATGCGCCGCGCGGTGCTGGAGAAATGCGGGGGCAATTCACATTCGCTCGCCATGGACCTC
>JANNJF010000470.1:0-3284 GCA_031405715.1 Gammaproteobacteria bacterium
AGTCTTGTAGGTCGGGTTCCCCCATGCGGGGACAAGAGCGTAGCGTAACCCGACATTTTTTTCGCGGACAGGGTGGGGCAGCGTCGGTGCTTCCGCCGTGTCGGCTGGGTTTTGTTGGGTTACGCCCTTCGGGCTAACCCAACCTACGAAAGGAGGCCTTCCCCTGGTCCTTCCCGCTGGCGTGGGAGAGGAGGGCGGGATGATCAAAGACAAGATGTGTAGATACCTATGCCCAGCGGGAGAAGGGGCCGCGTTGACGCTGTTGTGCACTATTTGCTGTTCTCCTCAGTAACACAACAAAATCCAGGACACCCATTTATTAATAGAACCCTAGGCACACTAAGTCTGCTTTATGCGATGCTCAAAGAGTAGTGAACCTGTGTTTGATGCGCGCGTTGCGCAGCAGCGATGCGGCATGCGTCAGCAGCACGGCGGCGGTGATGATCTGCGTCCAGGCGGCATAGAAAATCCAGGACACCCATCTATTGTTATTTGATGTAGTTGGCCCAAGAAAAAAGTGGGCTTTCAAAAAAACACAACACGAAGTGCCCAAAAAGCAGGTATGCAAGCATCATAGAACCCGCCGTGTCTTCGTGATGGTATAGCGATAGCCGGGGCGCAGGCCCGTACTGAGTACGGTGACGCACAGACGCTGAATACTTAGACGTTCATTCTTCTATTCATGGATCCCTCCAAAGAAACCTTAGGCAATCTCACTGCGCGTCACGCGTATTGAGTCGCAACGGAGGAGGCATGAAAATCCGGCTGGGAGCCGTTGTTCTGGTTCTGATTACATCGGCGCACCTTGCCGGCTGCGGCGGCGGAAACGGCGGCAATAGCGGGACGGGAACCTACACCGTCGGTGGGACGGTGAGCGGCCTGTCGGGCTCGGGGCTCGTGCTGCAGCTCAACGAAGCTGGGAATCTCGACGTGAACGCAAGCGGCGGATTCACCTTCAGCACGCCGGTTACGTCCGCAGGCCCCTATGCCGTGACGGTGCTCACTCAGCCGACCAACCCGATTCAGGCCTGCGCGGTCGTGAACGGCTCGGGCACGGCGGGCGCGGGCCACGTCACCAGTGTGAGTGTAACGTGTTCGAGCACGTTCTCGATCAGCACACTGAATGATCCGCTTGCCTTGCAGCAGTGGCACTTGAGGAACACCGGCCAAAACGCCTATGCCGATTCGGGCGGCGTCGCAGGCATGGACATCAACGTCGATCCCGTGTACGCCAATTTCGCCATCTCGGGCGCCGGCGTGACCGTGGCGGTGATCGATACCGGCATGGAAATCGCCCACGAGGACCTCGCCACGAACGTCGTCCCCGGCGGCTCCTGGAACTTTTTGAACGGCTCGGCCGATCCCACCAACGCTGCCACGGGCGGTGATCACGGCACCAGCATCGCCGGACTCATCGCCATGGCGGGCAACTCCGTGGGTGGCATCGGCGTGGCGCCCGGCGCCAGGCTAAAGGGATTCAATTTCCTTTCGTCGGACCAGTCCGAGCAAAAGTTCCTCGATTCTCTGGGGGCATCGAGCGCCAATCCCAACAGCAGCGACGTGTTCATTTTCAATCAGAGTTTCAGCATCAGTACAACTAACGATATCCTGATCAATCCCCTGAACGAGGCTCAATATCTCTCCGGCGTCACTTCGCTGCGCGGAGGCAAAGGCGCGCTCTACGTCAAAGCAGCGGGCAATGGATTTAACAGCCCCTCCTGTCCGGCCATCACCGGCCTGAGCTGCGAAAACGCGAATTTCGATCCGGACAACACGATTCCCTATCAGATCGTGGTCGGCGCAACCAACGCCGACGGGATCAAGGCGAGCTATTCCAGCGCCGGCTCGGCGATCTGGCTGAGTGCCCCGGGGGGCGAATTCGGTTTCAACGCAGCGGTGTTCAGCTCCGGAATCACTCCCCAAGCTTACGAGCCTGCGATGGTTACCACGGACCAGTCCGGTTGTACGAACGGTATTTCGCGAACCGCAGCAGACACTAGCACGTTCAATAAGGGTACCGTTCCAAACACAAACACAAGCTGCAACTACACCAATATCATGAATGGCACGTCTGCCTCGACACCGGTGACGGTGGGCGTCATCGCCCTGCTGCTCGAAGCCAACCCGGCGCTCACCTGGCGCGATGTCAAGCACATCCTCGCGGCGACCGCCCGGCAGATCGACGCCGCGCGAGCGCCCGTGAACATCGCGCTGTCCGACGGATCGTATGTCGCGGAGCCGGGCTGGACCAGGAACGCCGCAGGTTTCAAGTTCCACAACTGGTACGGCTTTGGCATGGTGGATGCGTCCGCGGCCGTGAACATGGCGAGGACCTACACGGCGGGTCAGCTCGGCGCATTCGTGAACACGGGCTTCACCTCGAGCGCGGCGCTGAATCTCGCGATCCTGGACAACAGCACGGCCGGCGTTACGCATCAGCTGAACGTTCCCGGCAGCGTGCAGAAGGTCGAAGCTGTCCAGATCACCGTCAACGTGACCCACCCGTCCAGCGGCGATATCGGCATCGAACTCACTTCGCCGTCGAATACCCGAAGTGTTCTGAAGAACATTCGCGATGGATTTGCCTCTTCGCCCAACCTGGACGGCATGGTGCTCCTCAGCAACGCGTATTATGGAGAAAATCCTACGGGTATCTGGACCATCAAGGTGGTCGACGGGGCGGCGGGTAATGGGGGGACGTTGACCGGTTGGCGCATTCGGGTTTACGGCCATTAGGTTTCGGGAGTGGATTGGGTAAGCAGCTTGGAGGCACGGAAATGAATATTCGAATAATTACGCTCTGTCTGGCGTTCGCGGCCCCGCTCGTTCTGGCGCAGGAGTCTCCCAGGCAAGCCGCAAAGGTCGTTGCCGGGTCGCGCACCGCTATGCTGGAGACGCTGCAGCGTGGAAAAGAGATCCGGGGTTACCGCGAGCGCTACCGTTTCCTGCCCGAGGTGCGTGCGGTGGAACACAGGATTTCCGCGGAGACACCGAAGCAGGCGTTCGCGCGGATCGGCGAGAGCGGCGCGCAGCTCGTGGAGACCAAGGGAAGGCTCGTGTTGTTTCGTTCCGCTCAACGGTCGGCGGCGTCCGTGGAGGGGGCCGGAGGATCGGCAGTGTATCCCGTGGTGTTGAACACGCGGACCGGGACCTTCGGGGTATTGACAGGAACTCTGGTGGTGAAGCCGAAGAGTATGACCGACGCGGCGGCGATCGCGAGCAGCCACGGGTTGGAGAAAGGGAAGGAGTATCCGCACCTTCAGACCGTGTTCTACCGGGTGAAG
>JANNJF010000471.1:0-5851 GCA_031405715.1 Gammaproteobacteria bacterium
GAGACGCGCTCCCGTATCTCGATCGCGTCGTCGTCGAGATCGTGCCCGATCAGAACGCGCAGATGCTGCAGCTCGAGGCGGGTCAGATTGACATGACGGCATTCGAGGTGCGGCCGGAAGATTACGCCCCGCTGAAGCAACGACCAGCAGGTCAAGATCCGTGGACAGCGCATCGAGCTGGCGGAGATCGAAACGGCCCTGCTGCGGCATCCGCGGGTGGGGCAGTGCGCCGTGCTGGCGCGCGAAGACACTCCCGGCGACAAGCGTCTGGTCGCCTACCTGGTGCCGCCGGACAAGCATGCGGCACCGGATGACGACGATTTGCGTGAGCATCTTCAGGCCTGGCTACCCCAGTACATGCTGCCCGGCGACGTCGTCAGGCTCACCGCGTTGCCGGTCACAGCCAATGGCAAGGTGGACCGCAAAGCCCTGCCCGCACCGGTCAGCGATGCTTCTCACCATGCGCGCGCCTTTGTCGCGCCGCGCAGCATGAACGAAGAGATACTGGCGGGAATCTGGTGTGAGGTGCTGGAGTTGCCGCGGATCGGCGTGCATGACAGTTTCTTTATGCTTGGCGGCCACTCGCTCCTGGCCTTCCAGGTGATCGCCCGGGCGCGTAAATTATTCGCCGTGGAACTGCCGATACAGGCGCTTTTCCAGCATCCCAGTGTGGCCGAGCTCGCGCAGGTGATCGCCGAACAACAGGGTAAGGGCAGCACACATCATGCCAGCCTGAGCGCGATCCCGGCGGTCATACCCGACCCGGGGCGGCGCTTTGATCCGTTTCCGTTGACGCCGGTGCAGCAGGCCTATTGGCTTGGACGCCGCGATGTCTTCGAGTTCGGTAACGTGACGGCCCACAGCTACGACGAGTTCGAGGCACCCGCTCTCGATCCGGAGCGTTTCGAGCGCGCCTGGAACCGGGTGATACAGCAGCATGACATGTTGCGTGCCGTGGTGAACCCCGACGGTACGCAACAGATACTGCCGCAGGTGCCGCACTACAGCGTGCAGGTGGTCGATCTGCGGTCCGCCGCCCCCGACCAGGTGGCGGCCGGGCTGCTGGCCTTGCGCACGGAAATGTCGCATCAGATGCTGGACGTTCAGGCCTGGCCGGCCTTCGATGTGCGTGTGTCGCTGCTGCCGCAGGGTAAAGTACGTGCGCATTTCAGCACCGATGCCATCATGTTCGACGTGTGGAGCTTCCTGCTGGTGCTGCAGGACTTGATCCGCTTCTATCTCGATCCGGACAGGCAGCCCGAGCCTCTTGCGTTGTCGTTCCGCGATTACGTGCTGGCCGAACAGGCGATGCACTCCGGGCCGCGGCATCAACGCGCCCTGGCCTACTGGCGCGAACGCGTGCCGCACCTGCCGCCGGCACCGGAGTTGCCGTTGGCCAAGAATCCAGCGCAGGTGAAACAGCCGCGCTTCTCGCGCCTGCACGCCACCCTCGAGCCCGAGCGCTGGACCGGCCTGAAGCGCCGCGCGACACGCGCCGGTCTGACGCCCACCGGTGTGTTGCTGGCGGCGTATGCGGAGGTGCTGGCGCGTTATGCACGCAGTCCGCGCTTTTCCCTCAATCTGACTTTTCTTAATCGCCATCCTGTGCATGCCCAGGTCAACGAGGTGGTGGGCGAATTCACCTCGCTGACGCTGCTGTCGGTGGACGGCGGCACGTGTGAAAATTTTGTCGCGCGCGCACGCAAGATCCAATCGGATCTGTGGAACGATCTGGAGCACCACGACATCGGCGGGGTGCAGGTGTTGCGCGAGATCGCCCGCACCACGGGTGATCCGACGCGCGCCCGCATGCCGGTGGTGTTCACAAGCGCCCTGGTGGTGCCGATACCCAAACCCGAAGCGGACTTTCCGGTGACGCCGGTACACCGTGACGGTATCACCCAGACCTCGCAGGTCTGGCTCGACTGCGGCGTATGGGAGGAGCAGGGCCGGTTACTGTGCAACTGGGACGTGGTGAAGGAGATGTATCCGCCCGATTTCATCGAAGGTATGTTCGACTGCTTCCTGCGCCTGGTGGGGGACCTCGCCGACCAGGACGAACTTTGGCAACAGGCAGTGCTGCCGTTGTTGCCGGTGCCGGTGGAACGCCGGCCGGACCCGGTGTCTGCGGTGGGTACGGACACGCGCGATGACACCTTGGTGGGGCTGTTTGTGCGGCGACTCGAAGAAGACGCCGAGCGTTGTGCGCTGCAGACCCCCGCGCGCCGCTGGTCCTACCGGCAACTGGCGCAGCATGCCGCCGGTGTCGGCGCGCGGCTGCGTGCCCAGGGCGTGGCACCGGGCGAACTGGTGGCGGTGGCGATGCACAAGGGTTGGGAACAGGTCGCAGCGACCCTGGGTATCATGGCCAGCGGCGCGGCCTATCTGCCCATCGATCCCGATCTGCCGCCGGCGCGTGTTGACTATCTGCTGCAGCACGGCCAGGTACGACAGCTGCTCACCCAACCCTGGTTACAGGAACGCTTTGCCGTTTTCACCGGGGTGCACGTGCATGCGCTGGATGAAAGCTGCCAGGCGCCAGTCAAACACCTCGTCGCCGACGCGGCGCCGACGCCGGACGATCTGGCCTACGTCATCTTCACTTCCGGCTCCACCGGCACGCCCAAGGGGGTGATGATAGAGCACCGCGGCGCGGTCAATACCATCCTCGACCTGAACCAGCGGTTTGGCGTCACGCCGCAAGACAGTGTGCTCGCGGTCTCGGCCCTGAACTTTGATCTGTCGGTTTACGATCTCTTTGGTCTGCTGGCCGCCGGTGGTCGCGTGGTATTCCCCGAGCACGAACGTCGTCTGGACCCGATGCACTGGGCCGACCTGGTGCGTACCCACGCGGTAACGCTGTGGAACACGGTACCGGCCTTGATGGGCCTGTTTATCGACCACGCCGAGGCGCGCGGTCTTACCCTGCCATCCCTGCGGCAGGTGCTGCTGAGTGGCGACTGGATACCCGTGGCACTGCCGGAGCGCATCCGCAGCGCCGCGCCGCAGACGCGCATCACCGCGCTGGGCGGCGCCACGGAGGCGTCCATCTGGTCGATTCTCTATCCCATCGAAGCGGTGGATGCCGCCTGGCAGAGCATTCCCTATGGGCGTGCCATGCAGCAGCAGGGTGTCTACGTGCTGGATCATAATCTGGAACCCTGTCCGACCTGGGTGGCCGGCGATCTCTATATAGGCGGCATCGGATTGGCGCGCGGTTACTGGCGCGATACAGAGAAAACCGCTGCGGCCTTTAGCGTACATCCGCGCACGGGTGCGCGGCTTTACCGCACTGGCGATCTCGGGCGTTGGCTGCCCGATGGCCATATCGAGTTCCTTGGCCGCGCCGACTTTCAGGTGAAGGTGCAGGGCCATCGCATCGAGCTGGGGGAGATCGAGGCCACGCTGCGCCGCCATGTCGGGATCAAGGAAGCGGTGGTCATCGCCGCCGGTGATCCCCGGGGACAGAAGCGTTTGGTCGGCTACCTGGTGCCGCAGGACTCCATCCGTCTGGATGTGGAGGAGGTGCGCGCCTTTCTGCGCAGCCAATTACCGGAATACATGGTGCCGCAGGTGTGCCAGGTGATGGAGCAGTTGCCGCTATCCGCGAACGGCAAGATAGATCGCGCCGCCCTGCCGCCAGTTGGAACGGAAGTGCACGCACCGCGTGCGGCGGATTACGTCGCCGCACGCAACCCGCTGGAGGAACGTCTGGCGGCCATCTGGTGCGAACTGCTGGGGTTGGAGCGCGTGGGTGTGTTCGACAATTTCTTCACCGTCGGCGGCGATTCCATGACGGCCATACGCCTGGTAACCCGCGTACGTTGCGAGCTCGGCGGGGAGCTGACCTTGGCTGGGTTGTTCGCCACACCTTACATCGCGGCGCTGGCAGAGTGTCTGCACGCGGCTGCGGCTGGCAACACCGATGTCCCGGTGGCGAACACGAAAGACGCATATCAATAACAGGAGACCACGAAGACCATGAACCCCACAAGTACGCAGCAAGCCATTCCGGAAAAACTGTTTCGTTTGACCGACCTGTTCCAGGCGCGGCGCGCGCCGATCCCATCATCCAGCGCAACGCATCCGGGTAAGCAGCCTCCAGACAACTACGAGGCCGTGGTGCTGCGTGGTGCGAGCAAGACCTATCGACTCGGCAGCGTGGAGGTGCCGGCGCTGCACAGCATCGATCTTAGCCTCAAGCGTGGCGAGATCGCCGCGGTATGGGGGCCCTCGGGTAGCGGAAAATCCACCCTGCTCAATCTCATCGGACTCACCGATCGTCCGACCAGCGGCACGGTGCTGCTGGAAGGCGTGGACACAAACGATCTGGGCGAGCGCGACGCCGCGCGTTTTCGCAATCAGCGTATCGGTTACGTGTTTCAGAGCTTCAATCTGATTCCGGTTTTGAACGCCGTGGAGAATGTCATGCTGCCGCTGCAGATCGCGGGTGTGTCGACCGCCGCCGCGCGGGCAAAAGCGGCCGCGATTCTGGAGGAAGTGGGTCTGGCGGACAAACATCGCTCCCGCCCCGACCAGTTGAGCGGGGGCCAGCGCCAGCGAGTGGCGGTGGCGCGCGCCTTGGTAACGGAGCCGAGCCTGGTTATCGCGGACGAGCCGACGGCCAATCTGGACAGTGTCACCAGCCATCGCGTGATTGAATTGATGCGCAATCTGAATGCATCGCACCACATTACCTTTCTGATCTCGACGCACGATCCACGCATGCTGGAACACGTGGACCGCACCATCGAGCTCAGGGACGGAACCATCATAGGAGAATGATCGAGATGAACGTATTGAAAATGGCCAGCCGTAACCTGTTGCGAAATTTCCGCCGCAGTGCCGTCACCATCACCGCCGTTGCCGCCGGTTACGCGGCGGTCTGCCTATTCGGCGGGTATATCGCCAATGTCTACAGCGGCCTCCAGGACCAGGCGGTGCGCGGCGAGCGTCTCGGGCACCTGACGATCTACAAACAGGGCATGCTGAACGAAGGCCGGCTCAAGCCGCGCAAGTATCTGTTTTCGGCGGACGAGGCACGGCGCGTCGCCGAGGTGGTCAAGGGCTATGACGGCGTGCGTCTGCTGACGCCGCGCCTGCCTATCAGCGGCATGCTCAGTCAGGGCACATCGTCGACGATTTTCATCGGCGAAGGCGTGGTGCCGGAGGATGTGGAAACCCTGCGCGGCGACCTGCCGGGGGATTACGGCGGGCGCCTCTACCCCGGCAAGCCCCTGGGTATCGCCATGTCGGCGGAAATGGCGCGTTTGCTCAATCTCAAGCGCGGGGACGAGGCCACCCTCATCACCTCCACGTTTTCCGGCCAGGCCAACGCCATGGACGCGGAGATCCTCGATATATTCAACACCGGCAACGCCGGCACCAATGACAAGACCGTGCTCGTGCCCTTCAGTTACGCGCAGCGTCTGATGGACACTGCAGGCATCGAACGTTTCGTGCTGTTGTTGGATAGCGCCGACAGGACCGATGCGGCCCAGGCCGAACTGACGCGGCGCCTGCAGGCCGCCGGTTTGAGCGTGGAAATCAAGAACTGGCGCGAACTCTCCAGTTTCTATATGCAAGTGCGCAGCTTGTTTGACATGATCTTCACCTTTATTTTCAGCATCGTGTTCGTGGTCATCATCATGAGTGTGGTGAACACCATGAATATGATCGTCGTCGAGCGGACCCGCGAGATTGGCACCCTGCGTGCCCTGGGTCTCGGGCGTACGGGTGTCGTGGCGCTGTTCACCGTGGAAGGCGCGCTGCTGGCCCTGCAACCGCCTCCGCGGCGCCCGGGTCCGCCACCGCGACGAAGGAGGCGCCGAACTCGCGCGCCTGCGCGATG
>JANNJF010000472.1:0-2048 GCA_031405715.1 Gammaproteobacteria bacterium
CATAAACAGGGGTACGTCCTAACAAACGACCCCCGCGATCGGCGACGCCCGAAGGGCGCAGCTCAGGCGCTGAGCGGCAGCAGGAAGGCGAAGGTGGTGCCGAGCTTAAGGGTGCTATCGACCTGGATGTGGCTACCATGCAGTTCGAGGATGCGCTGCGCGATAGCCAGGCCCAATCCGCCGCCGCTGGAATGCTGCGTCGGGTCCTGGCGCGCGCGATAGAAGCGCTTGAACACATGCGGTAGATCCTCCGGCGCAATGCCACAACCGGTATCGGACAGACGTATGGCCACCGCGGCATTTTCCGTGGCGAGCGAAAGGCGCACACGCCCACCGGCCGGGGTGTAGCGCAGCGCGTTCTCGATGAGGTTGCCGAGCACGCGCGCCATCAGCCCGATATCGGCGGTGACCTGGGGCGGGTCCTCCGGCAGCGTCACCTCGAGCTGCACCTGCCGGCCTGCCGCTGCGAGCCGGAAGGACTGCGCCACGTCCTGCATGAGTTCGGCGATGGGAAAGCGTTCACACTGGGGTTTGATCTGATTGGCATCGAGCTTGGCCAGCTCAAACAGTTCACCGACCAGATAGTTGAGGCGCGCGGCATGTTTGTGCGCGATCTCGAGGTAGCGCCGCCGCTCCTCCGGGTCGAGCCGGTCGTGTTGCAGCAACAGCGTTTCCACATAACCCTGCACCGCCGCCAGCGGTGTGCGCAGATCGTGCGACACATTGGCCACCAGTTCGCGCCGTAGCCGGTCGCTGTCCTGCAGTCCTTGCACCTGTTGGCGGATGCGTGCCGCCATGACGTCGAAGCTGAAGCCGAGGCGGTCGATCTCGTCGCCGTGCGCGCCGCCTAGGCTGAAGGGTTGGACGTCGGTGAAATCACTGGCACGGAACTGTTCCAGTGCACGGGTCAGCCGGCGCAGCCGGCGTGTGAGGGCGGCGAACAGGGTGAGGCCAGCCAGCAGGGCGAACACCAGGCTGGCGGCGACCGCCGCCAGGCCGAGCTGGACGATGAAACTGCCCTGCAGGAGCGACAGCAAGCTGTCATAGTCTTCACCACCCAGGATGACATACAGGTAACCCTCGAGCGGACCTTTGTCCGGTACGCGCGCGGCGGAAAAAATCTTGTGCCCTGCCGTATCACGCGGGTCGTCGCCGAAGATGGGCAGTGCATGTGCCCTATCGAGGTAGTCACGGATAGGTGCAAGGGTCACCCAGGTGCGGTGCACCTTGCCGGGGGGAGCGGAATACGCGAGCACCCGGCCATCGGGGTTGAGCAGGTAGACCTCGATGGCCGGGTTCACCGCCATGAGCTGATGGAACAAGACCTCGAGCGCCGGCCGGTTGACGCGCCCGGCGCGCAACAACGGCGCCTCGGCGGCGATATGCGCGGCCAGGTCGCGATTGAGTTTCTGCGTCGCCTCCTGCCGATACATGTCCAGGGAAACACCGGCGATCCCCAGGAACAGCAGTCCCACCAGCAAGAACAACCCAAGGAGTACCGCCGCAAGTTTGGCATACAGCCGCTGGCGTATATTCATGTGTCGCTGTCGCCGGCGAACTTATAGCCGACGCCCCATACCGTGCGTACATAGTCCGGCTTGGCGGGATTGCTCTCGATCTTGGCGCGCAGGCGGTTGATGTGGGAGTTGACGGTGTGTTCGTAACCGTCGTGCGCATGGCCCCATACGGCGTCGAGCAGTTGCGCGCGGGTGTACACCCGTCCGGGATGGGCGGCGAAATGCGCCAGCAGGTCGAACTCGCGCGCGGTGAGGGCGATGGCCTGTCCCGCGAGGCTCACCTCCCGCGTGTCCAGATCGATGGTCAGCGCGCCGGCGTGTATCCGCAGCGCGGCGGCGGGCGCCGCCGGCGAACGCGCCAACTCCGCGCGCCGCAGGATGGCCTTCACGCGCGCCGCCAGTTCCAGCAGGCTGAAGGGTTTGGTGAGATAGTCGTCCGCCCCTAACTCCAGACCCAACACCCGGTCGAGTTCCGACGACTTGGCGGTCAGCATCAGTATGGGTGTGTAGTCGGCCTGTTCGCGCAGCCGC
>JANNJF010000473.1:0-3539 GCA_031405715.1 Gammaproteobacteria bacterium
GACGGTGTTCCGGTTTCGCCTCGAGCCGCTCCAGGGTGCGACGTTGGCGTGCATGATGGGGCTCGTCGTCAGCATCATCGCCTGCGCACTGCTGGGGGTCGAGCCCGACATCGGGGTAATCGCGTTCGGGTTCGGGGCCGTCTTGGCGCTCATCGATCCGACGTCGGGGGCCCGAGCCTTCTCCAAGATCGATTGGTCGACGGCGTTCGTCGTGGGTGGCATCGTCACGTTTGTGGGCGTGCTGCAGAAGCTGGGCTCCGTGGACCTGCTCGCGCGTGGGGCCATGAGCGTTGGCACGCCCCTGCTGGCCGCCCTGGTGGTGTGCATGCTTGCGGCACTCGTCTCGGCTTTTGCGTCGACCACGGGAGTCCTCGCCGCGCTGGTGCCGCTGGCGGTGCCACTGGCAGCCTCAGGGGAAGTCGCGGGCTGGGCACTCATCACGGCGTTGGGGGTGTGCGCCACTGTTGTCGACGCCTCCCCGTTCTCCAACACCGGGGCGACATTGATTGCCTCGGCCCCGGAGGAAGAACGGCCCCGCCTGAAGGGGATGTTGATGCGATGGGGAATGTCGATGGTCGTCGTCGGGCCGATCGTCCTCGTGCCGGTACTCGTCATCCTCAGCAGGTTGTAGGTCCAATCGTCCGCCTTGGTGCGCCGGATTGTGCCCGGGGATGCGGCGGCTTGCCGCCGCTTTAGTTGAGCGGGAGCAAGCCCCCGCACTCCAAGAACCGTGACGTATTTCCACCGCATAATCTCGCTGTGATGCATCCTGCCGGCAACAGAAATGATCCAGGTCAAGGCCGTTATTTTCCTTCGGTATATAAATTGTAAAAGTTCTCAGTCACAAAGCCTGCGGATGGGTGGCGAGACCTAAGGAACCGCTGAACAAGTGGCAGAAACGATCAGGCTACGTCCCCTCTCCTTTCGGGAGAGGGACAGGGTGAGGGGAAAATCGATGAATATCCCCCTCACCCTAACCCTCTCCCCCGAAATACGCGGGGGAGAGGGGACTTGTTCGGAGGTTCCCTAACAAATACGTTATCTGCCCATCTGCGTGTCAAGGAGAAATTATGGCGCACATCGTGATACTGGGTGCCGGCATCGGCGGACTGCCCGCGGCGTTTGAAATGCGTTCCGCCCTGGCACGGCAACACCGCGTCACCGTCGTCAATGCCACGGACACGTTTCAGTTTGTGCCGTCCAACCCGTGGGTGGCGGTGGGTTGGCGCAAGTCCAGCCAGATCACCCTGCCGCTGCGACCGATTTTGGAGAAACGCGATATCGAGTTTATCGCGCAACCGGTGACCCAGATCGACGCCGCTGCCAACCAATTGGTGCTGGGCAACGGTCAGAACGTCGCCTACGATTTTCTGGTGATCGCCACCGGCCCGAAATTGGCCTTCGACGAAGTCCCCGGCGCCGGTCCCGGCGGCCACACCCATTCCATCTGCACCGTGGAGCATGCGGAAAAGGCCTACGACGGCTGGAAGAAATTCATCGCCGACCCCGGTCCCATCGTGGTCGGCGCCATGGCCGGCGCGAGCTGTTTCGGTCCGGCCTACGAGTTCGCTTTCATCATGGACGCGGACCTGCGCAAACGTAAGCTCCGCCCCAAGGTTCCCATGACCCTGGTCACCAGCGAGCCCTATATCGGCCATCTGGGTCTCGGTGGCGTCGGCAACTCCAAGGGCATGATGGAGGCCGAGCTGCGCGATCACCACATCAAATGGATCACCAACGCCAAGGTCAGCAAGGTCGAGGACGGCAAGATGTTCGTCGCCGAACACAACGACAAAGGCGAAGTGATCAAGGAGCACGAACTGCCGTTCAAGTTCTCCATGATGCTGCCGTCGTTCAAAGGGGTGGACGCCGTGGCGGCCGTCGAAGGCCTGTGCAATCCGCGCGGCTTCGTCCTCGTGGACGAGCACCAGCGCAGCAAGAAATACATCAATATTTATTCCGCCGGAGTCTGTATCGCCATACCGCCGGTGGAGGCCACGCCCATCCCCACCGGCGCGCCCAAGACCGGCTAAATGATCGAGACCATGATCACCGCCATCGTGCACAACATCAAAAACGAAACGTCCGGTGCCAAGCCCGACGCCACCGGCACCTGGAACGCCCTCTGCCTGGCTGACCTGGGCGATACCGGCATCGCGTTTGTGGCCATGCCACAAATCCCGCCACGCAACGTCAGCTGGATGAAAAAAGGACGCTGGGTGCACTGGTCCAAGATCGCGTACGAGAAATATTTTCTCTACAAAATGCGGCGCGTCACCTCCGAACCGTTGTATGAAAAATACATGCTCAAGGTCATGGGCATTACGCGGCTCGGCCAGCGTTAAGCACGGACTTCTCCCATTTGGGCGCGCGCCCTGCGCCCTTTTTTTTAACGTTCAACATTCAACTGTTGCTTTACCCTAAAACCTGTCAGCCCATGCGCGCCGGATAACTACCCGCCCTGTGCGTCCCGGGGTAAGCGTGTCCGCCCACATTTGACTGACCGATCGGTCAGTGTTCTAATTTGCCCTCAACGCGTGTAGACCACCCATACTCGGATTCCCGCCATGCCACAGCAACCGACACTCAAACCCATCTCTGTGAGCGGCGACGGGTCCGAGCGCATCCTGGTGGCGGCGGAAGAACTGTTCGCGGAACACGGCTTCGATGCCGTCTCCATCAATGCCATCGCCGCACACGCCGGGGTGAGCAAGGCCAATGTGTTCCATCATTTCAGTTCCAAGGAGGCGCTGTACATCGCCGTGCTGCGCGAGGCCTGTCGTGACTCTGCCGAAAATCTGGATCACCTGCAGCACGACCACCGGCCTTTCCCCGAGCGCCTCGCAGACTTCGCGCGCGAACACCTCAACCATATTCTGGAACGCCATAAGGTGACGCGCCTGATCCAGCGCGAGATGTTGTATAACCACCCGGGCCGCGCCCAGGACATGGCGGAAAAGGTCTTCGGCGACAAATTCCAGCGCCTGGTGCAGATCCTGCGCGATGGCCAGGCGCGCGGCGAGCTGCGTACCGATGTGGACCCGGCCATGGTCGCCACCCTGTTGATCGGCGCCAATGTCTTTTTCTTCCAGGCGCGCGCCCTGCTGCAGCACTTCCCGGATGTGACCTTCGCCACGGACCCCGACCGCTACAGCCGCATGACGATCGACATGCTGCTGCACGGCATTCTGCCGCGGGCGGCGGCGGGTAATAATGATTCCCCGCCGGCCCCCTGATCCAGCACTCGACGTTATCCATATATACGAACAAACAAACAAGGATGCGACATGCGACACTATCTTCTGCCCCTCCTGATCACCTGCCTTAGTCTGGCCGCGGCCGGATGCGAAAAAAAAGAAGCGGTAAAACCTCCGGACCTAGGCATCAACGTCACCACCACCGAGGTGATAAAAAAAGACAGAGCCCCTCGAAGCGCTCCGGCGCGGCGCTTTCCTGCGGGTATACCAACTTAAGCTCGTCGCCGCGCATCACCACGAGCGGGGCGTTTGCCTTCGGGCTGACACAGGTCCAGTCGATTC
>JANNJF010000474.1:0-3223 GCA_031405715.1 Gammaproteobacteria bacterium
CCAGCGCCTGCGGCAGCGCGAGGCTGCGCTCGTCCAACCGGCGCTGGACCCAGCTGGAAGTAAATGGCAGCAGGATAGGATAAACGCGGACGATGCCACCTGCCGTGGAACGTACGTCCACCGCACTTATCACCACTGGTGGTATACGCGAAACAAAGTGAGCCAGGGAGTCCTCCCGTTCCTGCAACGGCACGCCGGCGAACGACGGTTCCAGCGAAATCAGATCGTCCGCGTCGATCATGTGGCACAACCAGCCGACCTTCACGTCCGGCGCATGTTGCTGTCTCTCCCGGAACCGGCCCTCGTCGTAGGCGGCAAACTTTGCATCGGACCGCACAGGGCCTTCAACGCCGGCTGCAGCCGCGTCGCCGCGCGTGAAGAACCGGGTGAGGTTCAGTGCATCGCCGCTCGCGAGCCGCGCACAGGTATCCTCCATGGCGGCCAGAAACCTCTTGATCTCGCTATCGGCTATCATTGCCGACGGTTCCAGGCGCAGGGTGGAGCGGTCGCTCAACGTGGGCGCAATGCGGATGCGGTGAACGTTCAATAGGTAACCCGTGATCATATAGATCAGATCTTCCTGAGTGCCGAGGAAGCGCAGAAGAAAACTGGACGAGTGTGACAAATGGCTGAACTCGACGGCAATCATCAATCCCCTGCCGCGCACATCGGCAATCACGTCGGGAAATTTTGCCGCCAGCCGGCGCAGACCGGCGAGCAGCCGCTCGCCCTTTTCCCCGCACGCCGACAGCACCGGAGTATCGATCAGCGCCAGTGCCTTGAGCGCGATGGCGCAGGAAAAGTCGTCATCGGCATAAGTGCTGGTGTGTTTCAGATCGAATTCGTCCCGATAGCGTTCGCGCCGGACGAGCAACGCGGAGATCTTCGCTATGCCACCTCCCAGGGCCTTCGAGAGGATGATGTAGTCCGGCTGGACGCCCAGGTCTTGGCACGCGAGGAAAGCGCCGGTGCGGCCCAGCCCGGTCTGGCACTCATCCGCAATCAGGGGCACGTCGCGCTCTGCGCACAGCCGGGCCGCGCATTGCGCAAAGGCCGCATCGATCGGCCGGATACCCCCCTCGCCGAGGATCGGCTCAAAGATGAAGCCTGCAAGATCCGTGGCCTGGGTGAATGCCGCTGTCAATTGTGCGAGGTTGTTGGGCGCTACGCGAAGCACCTTGAGGCCGGTGAGCTCAAAGGCATCGCGATACTCCGGATTGGAAGTGAGTTGCAACGCGCCGAGCGTCTTGCCGTGGAACCCCCGCTCCAGGGCGATGAATGTGCGCGCGCCCGTCTCCAGCATGGCGTGTTTCATCGCCGCCTCGACGGCTTCCGCGCCGGAGTTGCCGAATACCACGCAATAATCTGCGCGCGCACGCAGCGAGAGCTCACGCGCCAGTTGCGACGCATAATCGCGCCGCGACCCTTGCGCGTGCACCGGCCGTCCGCTCAAGAGCAGGCGTTGCGCCTCAGCCAGCAGTTCAGGATGCGCGTGCCCGAGCAGCAGCGAACCGTAGCCACCCACCAGATCGAGCACTTCAATCTCGCGGCCTCGATGGTCCCGATAGTAGAGGTGGTCGCCCTGACCGCGTTCGTAGGAGACGTCTAGGTGCAAGCTGTGCAGCAACTGGTTCAGGCGGGGTTTGAAATGGCATCCGCCACCTTCCTGTAAGGCAGGTGGTGTTGGCTTGTCGGCACTTTCCATCTTCATGAACTTGCGAATTCCATCTTTGTGGCGTTACTCGAGGGCATTCCAATTCTGTGTTAGGGGGTAAAACCACCCGGCGATGCCAGGGGCTTTGGGATGTGAGCCGCTCAAAGCGGTTTGACGTTGGCGTTGACGCAACGACCCTCTTTTGCGTCGCCTCGGCGGCGGTTCATTACCAAAGTTTTATCTGCGCCGGATCGCTCGTTCACATTCTTTTGATTACAAAAGTACTCGCGAATCATCACACCATACCGATAGACTGTCAAACAAAATACCGGAGGCACCCTGCCTGAAAAGGCCGACAAACAGGATTGCGCCCATCGTGCGCGGGTATGTGGGATGCGGCCGGTTGGCTGGAACCGCTTTGCTCACTGCGCGCGACTGTACCTGCGATGTGTGAGAGTCGGGAGAGGAACGCGGCGCGCGTAATGACAGGGTAACTTGCTTACTCCCGGCAGCAGTTGTGGCAAAAATTGCAAACCGCGCCAGCCGGATGGTAATCTGCCGTACATGTCGAATTCATTGGGCATGTGCAAGGAAGGCTTAAATGGCGAGGTCGAAAGCCTGGGCGACCGGGTTAATGGCCCGCTCTGCAAGCATGAACGCTAACGTATGACGCTGCATAGAATCCATCACTCCCAATGCCTCATCAACTAAAACATCGGTGGAGCGTCAACCACAACTATTTGGGAGGAATTTGTGCCGGGGAGTGGTGGTCGCTGTTGCGGGAAAACAGATTCGACGTGGACCCCGCCTATTGGCACAGGGCCGCTTTCATAACCCTCACGAGCCTGATGAATTCGGCTCTGCGGAGAAACGAAAGGCGCGTATACGATCAGGCCATCGCCGGCGTTGACATCAAGCCGCCGCTTTTTATCCTGGGACACTGGCGCTCCGGGACCACACTTCTGCATTACCTGCTGGCCCAGGACACGCAACAGTTTGCCTACCCGAACACCTATCAGGTGGTCAATCCGCAGACGTTTCTGACCACGGAGGAAAAGAACACGCGGCGGTTCTCATGGCTAGTCCCGAAAACGCGCCCAATGGACAACATGGCACTGAGTTTTCAAACACCGCAGGAAGATGAGTTCGCACCGTGCCTGATGACGTTACGCTCGCTCTACCTTGGTATCAGTTTTCCGCGGCGCGAGCAGCATTACTCGCGTTACCTGACGTTCCGCGATGTGCCGAAGCAGGACGTCGAGACATGGAAAAACGCCTTTCTCTGGTTCCTGAAGAAGCTGACCCTGAAATACAATCGGCCGCTGCTGCTCAAATCGCCCCCGCACACCGCGCGCATTCGCTTGCTGCTGAGCATGTTTCCCGACGCCCGCTTCGTGCATATCCACAGGAATCCCTACACGGTGTTCCAGTCCTTCCAGCATTATTTTGACACGGCGCTGTGGTACACCTATCTGCAACGACCCGATTTGGCGGGAATCGATGACGGCATACTGCGGCGCTACACCGCATTGTACGACGCCTTTTTCGAGGAACGGCAACTGATCCCGG
>JANNJF010000475.1:0-7114 GCA_031405715.1 Gammaproteobacteria bacterium
CGGGTGCCGCAGGACGGCCGAGTCCCAGACCACCTACAACCTGCTGCTGGATTACCGTAATGCGCCGACACTGCAGACCACCAATGCCGTGCTCGGCCAGCCGGTTTCTTCTATCAGCACACTGCTGCAGACGACGACCGAAGAGGCCCTGCGCCAGCAGGCCCGAGACAACACACCGGTGTCTAAAATTTTCCTGCTTGGCTTTACCCGCCCTTTCAATAAAACCTGGCAGTACGGGGCTGACATTCGAGGTTTCAGTACTTCCGATACGTTATTGAGCCCTGGCACCAGTAGCACCATCTACACAATTCAAGGCATCGGCACAGGTCTGCTGACGCAGCGGGATATATCGGTACTGAGTTACGGTTATTCCGACAGCAGCACCTATACGGCCAACTCCATATCTTTCAACAACCGCACCCCGATCGGCGATAAATGGACGCTCAATAGCGGGCTGCTCTATTTGGTGCAAAACACGACCAGCGGGAGCCGCACCACGACCCTCAGACCGACACTGCGGGCTGCCTACAAGTGGAAGGAAAAAGTAACGCTGGAGATGGAAGCCAACTTCGACTTCACCACCATCGAGAGCGACACGACGCAGACCGAGCGCCGTGATCCGTTCTACTCCGTGGGTTATCGTTGGGATTTCTAGCAGGTTGTTGAAAAAGCCCATCCATGGGCTTTTTCAACCCGCAAAGCGAAAAGTGCGCCCCATGTATAATACAAGGGCGCTTTGCTTCATTTTTCAAACACATAAAGCGTGTTTCCCCCTTTCGGGGACAGGTAAAAATGGCGGCCCGTCCGTGGGCCGCACGCAGGCTGTTTTTCAACAGCCTGCGTGCGGCAGACTAATCCACCGGCGAAGTGACGTATTATTTACCAGCGCCCTGCTGTTTCGCCTTGGCGATGGCGTCACGCACATGCTGTCCCGTCGGACTGCCCGGCGGCAGGAGTGCCAGCAACCGATCCCAATACTTTACGGACTTGCCGTATTCAGCGTGCTGAAAGGCGGCCAGTCCCAGGAACCAGAGGGCGTCTGGATTCTCGGGTTGTGCGCGGTAGAGCTTGGAATACAGCTCGAACGCCAATCCGTCGGTGTTCTTGGGATCTTCGCTGTAGACCACCCAGGCATAGTCCGTGATCACCTCCAGATTGTCGGGCTCCAGCCGATAGGACTTGGCATAGGCCTGCTTGGCCTCGGGCATGCGCCCCATGTTGGCGTAGGAGATACCCAGCCGCGCCCAGCCGGCGGCGTCGTTGGGTTCTTCGGTCAAACGCTTTTCCAACCGCGCCACCATCTCCATGACCATGGGCGGAAACTTTCCGGCCGAGGTGTCGCCCTGCTCGATGCGCGTCAACGTCTTGAAGGTCGCACCGTTTTCCAGGAAATACAGACCCGCACTCACCGCCGGGATCACCAGGGCGAACGCCAGCAACGCGGTGAGCCATGGGCGCTTGCCCGTGCCCGCTTGGCTTTTGGCGTCGTTGCCCGTCGATACCTCATCCAGTTGCTTCAGCACGGCCGCCAGTTCCACCGCCAGGCGCTGGCCTTCGTCCTGGGCCACCTGCGCATCCACGCCCTTGTCGGCGAGCTCCGCATCCAGTTCGTTCAGTTGCGCCAGCAGGCGGTCGCGCACCAGCGTAAGTTCATGCCGCTGCGGCCCGGACACTTCCGGTCGTGTCACCGCCAGGGGGCGGGCGAGAAACCAGACGACGCCGAAGGTAAGTACAGCGAGGGCGAGCAATAACCAAGTCATACGGGATCAGTCCTGTTTTCGGGCGGCACGAATTCGCGCCTGGTCTTCCGGGGTGAGTTGGGGTGCAGGGGTTGGCGTAGGCTGGTGTGTATGCCGGCGTATAAAATAAACGGCCAGGCCCGCCAATAACAACAGCAAGGCCGGCGGGCCGGCCCACAGCAACGTGCCGCTACGGTCATACGGCGGCTTGAGCAGCACATAGTCACCGTAGCGTTCGACAAAATAATCCATGATCTCCTGACGCGAACGGCCGGCCTCCAGCTGTTCGCGTATCAGGGCGCGCATGTCCTTCGCGAGATCCGAGTTGGATTCCGCCACCGGCTGATTCTGGCAAACGGTGCAACGCAAGTCGCCGGCGATTTCCAGCATGCGGCGCTGCAAGGGATCTTCGGTCACCACCACGGGCGCGCTACCCGTGACCGGTGGTGGGCTGACCTGGGCATCGGTCTCGGTCGTCCTGGCATGCAGGGGTGTGCTGAGCAGCAGCAACAAAACGGTAAAGATCATCCGGCGCATAGTGATTCTTGATCCGTAGGCGATTAGCGATTGGCCGGCAGCGCAGCACCGGCTTCCGCCGCCGCGCGTTTGCGCACGCGGAAGCTAAGGGTCATGCCCAGACCACCCAGGACAAAAACACCGCCGAGCCAGATCAGCTGCACCAGGGGATTGAAATAGACGTGTATCGCCCAACGACGCTGGGCCTCGGTGCCGCTGGGTTCATTCATCACCACATACACATCCCGCGCCAGGGTCGAGTCGATGGCCGCCTCCGTGGTGGGCATCTGCTGCACGGGGTAATGCCGTTGCTCCGGGGACAATACCCGGCCACTGTCCAGCAGGGTGAGGCGCCCCTGGGTAGCGGTGTAGTTGGGGCCCTGGGCCTGCACGATGCCATCGAAGCGCAGGCGCTCGCCGCCGATCTCCACCACTTCACCCGGCGTCATCACCACGGATTTCTCCAGACGAAACAGCCCGGAACCCAGCATGCCGATGGCGATCACGGCAATGCCGAAATGCACCAGCATGCCGCCGTAGTGGCGGCGGTTACCCAGCACCGTACGCAGCGTGCCCAGGGCCAGGCCCAAGCCGGGATGCTGTGCCTGGCGTTGCCGCACGGCGCGCAACAGATCGGTGAGCAAGGTACCGAGCACAAACGCCACCAGACCCACGCCCACCACCGCGGTCCACTGCAGCGGCCGCACCACGATCAACATGAGCACCACACCGGTCACCCCCAGCGTGACGGGAATCAACAAACGGCTAAGCAGACGATCCGGGTTGGCCTTGCGCCAGGGCACCAGGGGGGCGATGGCCATGAGCAGCATGATGATGAGAAACACCGGCACCATGACCTTATTAAAATACGGCGCGCCCACGGTGATCTTGGCGCCAGTCAACGCCTCCAGGGCCAGGGGATACAGGGTGCCCAGCAAAACGGATGCCGCGCCCACGCTAAACAAGACGTTGTTCCAGATAAACATGGATTCGCGGGATAAAGGCGTAGTGACCGCTTCCTCCGCCTCCTGATAACGGCCACGGGCCAGGAAAATGCCAAACGATATTGCTAATACCGTGACCATGAAGGCCAGAATATAGAAGCCGCGACCCGGATCCACCGCAAAGGCATGCACCGACGACAGCACCCCGGAACGTACCAGGAAGGTCCCCAGGAGCGAGAGGGAAAAAGTGGTGATGACCAGAAAAATATTCCAGGTATGCAGCATACGGCGGCGTTCCTGCACCGTGATGGAGTGGATCAGCGCCGTGCCCATGAGCCACGGCATGAACGAGGCGTTCTCCACCGGATCCCACGCCCAGTAACCGCCCCAACCCAATTCGTAATACGCCCACCAGCCGCCCATGACGATACCCGTGGTGAGGAAGCCCCAGGCGATGAGCGCCCAGCGCCGCACCAGGCCGATCCACAGTTCACTCTTCCAGCGGGTGATCAACGCCGCCATGGCGAAGGCAAAGGGCACGGAAAAACCGACATAGCCGAAATACAACGTGGGCGGATGGAAGGCCATGCCCGGGTCCTGCAACAGGGGGTTGAGATCGCGCCCATCCATGGGGATGGGGAACAGGCGCTCAAAGGGATTGGACAGGAAGAGAATCAAACCGAAGAAACCCACCGACAACCAGCCCTGCACCGCCAGGATCACCGGCAGGCGTTCGGGATAGCGCGTGCGGCCATGAATGCCAACGACCACGGTAAACAGCGTCAACACCCAGACCCACAGATACAGCGAGCCTTCGTGGCCACCCCACATGCCGGTGATTTTATACATCAAGGGCAGCAGGGAATTGGAATTCGAGGCGACATACTTCACGGAGAAATTGTCGGTGACGAAGGCGTGCATCAGGGCGGCGAAGCCGATGGTGGTGAGCACAAACAGCACCACGGAGGCGTTGATACTCACACGCGCCCAGGCCGGGCGGTGTGCAATATGCGCCACGATGGGCGCCAACCCTTGGACCAGGGCCACGACCAGGGCCAAATAGGCGGCGACGTGACCAAACTCAATCAGGTAAATCGAAAGGCTGTTAGTCATCGGTATCCTAACTTAGCAGTAGTCAGCGTAAGCACCCTACCCGGGTGCGCCCTCACATCCAACGCGGCGTCGTAGTCTACGCTGGCGCGCGATTCCCCACAAATCCTTTACCACCGCAGCCGACAAAAGTCTGGTTTAAACCAGGGAACGGTGCGCCCGAGAGACGTCTCGCCGGTCAGTGTCTCAATCACGGACTCGCAGCACGGGGTTGGCGTTTCCACTCCCCACGCCCTGAGTGATATAGTCCCCGAATTAGTCCTCCGGGTCGGAGAGTTGTTCACAATTCCTGTGGATAAATTTGTGCGTAAGTGGAATTTCTTTATCGTGCATAGCCTTTCCCCGAGTGTTTCAATTAATTTGAACAAATTTTGCGCAGTTCATTATTATCAATATAATCATAAAGTTGTATAAATTCTAATATACCGATCCAAATGTTAGTACTTGTCGGCAAAGCGGATTTTCCCCGCAGGTGGCGTTGCCAAAGCCGGTGGACAAGCCCTGCGATCCTGCATCACACATTCGGGGCAAGCGAATGACGTCATCGCACGACACCCCCCTTCACACCAGGCGGTTTTCCAGTCTCCTGCGACGCCTGGCGAGCATCCTCTACGATCTGTTGGTGGTGTCTGCAGTGCTGTTGATCGCCGCGCTACCCGTTGTTTTGCTGGCACAGGAGACATTAAGCACCCGCCCTGGGCGCCTTCTCTTTCAGGGTTATCTGCTGTCAGTGGTTTTTGTCTTTTTCGGCTGGTTCTGGGTGCACGGTGGCCAAACGCTAGGCATGCGCGCCTGGCGTTTGCAGCTGACGAACACTGCGGGCGGTGGCGTTTCCTGGAAACAGGCCGTCCTGCGATTTGGCGCGGCGCTGCTTTCCTGGTTACCCGCAGGCCTGGGATTCCTGTGGGTGCTGATGGACCGCGAGGGATGCGCGTGGCACGACCGACTCTCGGGGACACGCCTGCAGAGCGTGGCGAAAAAATGAACAGGCCATTACACCTACACTGGCAGCGACCGCCTGCACACGATGTATTGCCCTGCTAACCCTGCGTGCGACGGTGGGCTCGACGCGCGCCTAAGTCCAACCGGCGTCAACCGACACGGCGCAACATCCACGCCGCAAACCCCAGGAACAACAGGGTGGGCACAACCGCTCCCAGGGCCGGCGGCACACCATACAGCAAACCAAAGTAACCGAATCCACGGCTGATCACGTAAAACGCCAGTCCCAACATAATGCCGATCATCAGGCGCGAACCGACCCCGGAACTGCGCATCTGGCTGAACACAAAGGGTACCGCCAGCACCATCATCACCGCCGCGGCCACGGGCGACATCAGCTTGTTCCAAAAGGCCAGGTTGTAACGTCCGGTATCTTGCTTGTTCTGTTCGAGATGCTGGATGTAGCGATACAAACGCCAAATGGACAAACCTTCCGGTTTGACGGCGAATACCTTCAGCATGTCCGGCGTCAGCTCCGAGACCCATTCGTCGGCGTTGATCTGGCGCACGCGCACACGCCCGTTGTCCAGCCGGCTCTGGCGCACATCCTCCAGCCGCCAGACGTCGTGTTCGTAGCGCCCCCGCTGGGCACTGGTCTGCAGGCGCAAATGATTGGATGTATCGAACACATAGATATTGATCCGCAGGACACTGAGATCCGGCAATACCTCCCCCAGGTGCACGAACATTTGTCCGTCACGCACCCACAGACCGGAATCTTTCTGTTGCCGCACACTGACCTGCAGCGCCGAGGAACGGCCACGCTCCGCCATATCTTCCGTCACCGGCGCGACCACTTCCCCCACAATGACCGCGAGAACCACCAGGACCATACCCACTTTAACCACCGCACCCACCAGGCGCGCCAAAGAAACACCGGCCGCACGCATGGCAATGAGTTCGGAATCCGCCGCCAGCGATGACAGGCCCAGGGTTGCGCCCAGCAACGCGGTCATGGGAAACAGCTCGCCCGCCTGGCGGGGCAAGGACAACACCACATAGCGCACCACTTCGTAAAGACCGAAACTGGCCTTGCCCAGATCCCCCAGGGCGTCGACAAATTTAATAAAAGTAAACAACGCCGTCAGCACCACAAACACCAGCAGGGTGCTGGCGAGTATGCTGCGGCCGATATAACGATCGAGGATGCTCATGGACTAGCGCCGGAGAAAAGCCGGTAACGGGATCAACGGCTGGTTATTGCTGCGGCGCACCAGCAGGTGGATCGATAACGCCAGGAACACCCCATGCACCCACCACATGCCGAGCGCCAGGGGAATCCGCCCCTGCTTAAGCATGGCATCGCTGAAACTCAGCAGATTGGTATAGACAAAATACATCAGGATCGCGACAAACAACCCGCCATAACGGCCGCGCCGCGGATGGCTATAGGAAAACGCCAAGGCCAGCAGCGCCAGCAGGAACAGCGTGACGGGTTTGGACAGACGCCCATGCCACTCCGCCGCCAGTCCCCGGCGCCAATGGGGGATGGTCGCCTCGCCGCGGGCATAGACCTCGCTCTCCAGACCGAGAAGTTGCGGTGTGGTCAGGGCATCGATACGGATCAGCGGATCGCGCGCCTGCGGTGGCTCGATGCGCAGCGCATAGCGCTCGAACTGGAAAATGCTGTATTCCGCCCGACCCGGGGCGCCCTCGTAGCGAGTGCCTTCCTCCAACTGCAGATACTGATCGCCGCTATCTTTGTCTGTGTATTGATGCCCACGCTTGGCCACGAGCACACTTTCCTTGCCCGATTGCTCGGTGCTGACAAAAATATTGTCCAGGGTCGCCCGGTCCTTGTCG
>JANNJF010000476.1:0-1120 GCA_031405715.1 Gammaproteobacteria bacterium
GCGGTGAACGTGCTCGAAGCGAACCCTCTACGCGGCATGGATGCAATTCACATTGGTTCGGCGTTAGCCTGCTTGGCTGAAGTATTCGTCTCCGTGGATAAACGGCAATGCGACGCGGCGAAGCAATCGGGCCTAACCGTCGTGCCATTGTGAGTCGGGGTGCTCGTACAAGGGCTTCCATGAGTATTGGAGGATGCAGGCGCCGATCGTTGGGGTTCGCTTCGCTCACCCCAACCTACGCAGACTCAACCCACCGTCGCCTTCACCACCGCGCACACCCGCTCGATGTGTTCGCTAGGCATACCGGGATAAATCGGCAACGACAGGGTTTCGGTGCAGGCGTGTTCGCACACCGGCAGACTGCCGGGTCGGTAGCCGAGATGTTTGTACACCTCCTGCAGGTGCAGGCCTTGCGGGTAGCACTGGGACGAGCCGATCTGATTATCGGTCAAGGCCTGACGCAGGGCATCGCGCTTGGGCGAGCGCAGGGTGTAGAGGTTGTAGACGTGGCCATCGGGGGCGCTGGCCGTCGGTGTTTTCACCTTGCTGCCCCGCAGGCGCCGGGTATACTCCGCCGCGACCTGGCGACGGCCTTCGATGTCGGCTCTGATGGTTCTTAATTTAATGCGCAGTACTGACGCCTGGATCTCGTCCAGCCGGCTGTTGTAGCCGATCTCCACGTGGATGAACGGCTTGGCCGCACCGTGGTTGCGCAGGCGGCGGATGTGATCGTTGATCGCATCGCTGTTGGTGGTGACCATGCCGCCATCGCCGTAACCGCCGAGCACTTTTGTCGGATAGAAACTGAAGCTGCCGGTGTCGCCAATACTGCCCACCACACGGCCATCGCTGATGGCGCCGAACGACTGGGCGCAGTCTTCGACTACTGTGAGGCCGCGTTGCTTGGCGAGCTGCATGATGGCCTCCATCTCCGAGGTGTGGCCGAAGATGTGTACCGGCAGGATCGCCTTGGTCTTGGCGGTGATGCACTGGCGCACACTATCGGGATCGACACAGAAACTGTCCGGCAGGATATCGGCGAACACCGGCGTGGCGCCCACCACGTCGATGGCCTCCGAGGAGGCGAAGAAGGTAAACGGCGAGGTGATCACCTCATCCC
>JANNJF010000477.1:0-2899 GCA_031405715.1 Gammaproteobacteria bacterium
CAGCGGAAGCGAAGCGGAGCCCCGCGTGGTGGGCGATGCCCACCCTACCCATCAACGTCGATGCGCAACGCCACCCGGCCCAAGACGCCGAGATCCACCGCCACTTGATCCCCCGCCTGTACCCGCCAAGGTTTTACCACCGAGCCCGTAATGATCCAGTCACCGGCCCTGAGCCCCACACCGAAGTGGTCGAGCAAGTCTGCCACCTGCGCCAAGAGGGCGCCGGGATTTTGCAGCACGCAGGCGGGATCGACCGTGCCTTGCTGGGTGGCGTTCACCCACAATCCGCCCGTGACGTCCGGCAACGACCTGAGGTTCCGCACCGTCAGGGGCGTGCCCAATACCACCGCCGCATGAAACAGGTTGCCCGCCAGGATCGCCGCCATATCCTCCAGGGGCTGGGTCACGTCGACGATTTCCAGGGCGGGCGCCAGGGCATCGACGGCGTCGGCGGCCTCCCTGGGTGAACATCCAGGCGCGAGATCGCGCCCCAGTCGCAGTGCCACTTCCGACTCCGCCAACAAGTTGGCATGGGGTGGGCAGCGCAATACATCGCCGTCGCGGATAAGCCGGCCCGAGGCAAGAAAGCCCGTCAAGGGATGGGGCAGGCCGAGACGTGCGCGCACTTGCGCGTCCATGTAGCCCATCTTCCAGCCGACGCGCTGTTCGCCCGCAGCCAGTCGCTGGCGCCAGGCATTGAGTTGCGCGCGCATACCGCGCTCAAAGATTGCATCCCACGATGTGGCGCTGTGCTGATCGCCCATGGCGGCCTCGTGCATGGCAGATGGAAATGGTGGATGAGGATGCGAGGTGCTTAAGTCAGCACCATTCCCCTCAGTCTTCCAGGTAGGTGTAACCGTTCAAGCCATCCTTCAGGGTATCGAAATACAGCTGACGCTGACTCGCGTTCAAGGCCGTCGCCGCGTCAATCTTGCGCCGATAGGAGGCGAGCAGATCTTCCGCATCGTAGTGTACGTAACGCAACACCGAGTCCACCGTGTCGCCATGGCGGATCTCTGCCAACCGATAACCGCCGTCCGCCGTGGGCTCCACCTGCACCGAGTCGGTGTCGCCGAACAGGTTGTGCATGTCACCGAGGATTTCCTGGTAGGCGCCCACCATAAAGATGCCGAGCAGATACGGCTCGCCGGCGCGCGGCGCGTGCAGCGGCAGGCTCGCCTCCACCCCCTCGCCGTCCACGTACAGATCCACGCGCCCGTCGGAATCGCAGGTGATGTCCTGCAGCACCGCGCGGCGCGTCGGCTGTTCGTTCAGGCGTTCCAGGGGCAGCACCGGAAAAACCTGATCGATGGCCCAGTGATCCGGGATAGACTGAAACAGGGAAAAGTTGCAGAAATACTTGTCCGCCAGTTTCTCGTTCAGCTCATCCAGGGCCTCGCGATGGGCACGCGTGCCGGCCTGCAGGCGATCGCGCACCTTGCGGCAGGTGGCGAAGTACAATTGTTCGGCGCGCGCCCGCTGTTCCAGCCCCAGCACGCCGTGAGCGAACATGGCCTGGGCCTCGGACAGGCCGTGCGCCACATCGTGATAGACCTCCAGGGGCGGACGCGCCGCCAACTCGCTGTAGCTGCGCCACAGGTCCTGGATGATCTGGTGTTCGTCCTTCGCCACCGGTTTGGGCTCGTCCCTGCCCGGGGCCTGCTCCACGTCGGTGACATTGGTGATGAGCACCGCATGGTGCGCGGTCATGGCGCGTCCGGATTCGGTGACGATGTCGGGATGCGACAGACCCTGCTGATCGCAGATGTCCTTGATGGCGTGCACGATGTTGTGCGCGTATTCCTCGACGCTGTAATTCATGGAACAGAAGGAACGCGAACGCGTGCCTTCGTAGTCCACGCCGAGGCCACCGCCTACGTTGAGCACGCGGATCTGCGCACCCTGGCGCTGTAACTCCGCGTAATAACGCACCGCCTCGCCCATGCCGGTCTGGATGTGCTGGATGTTGGCGATCTGCGAACCCATGTGGAAGTGCATCATCTGCAGGGCGTCGAGCATGCCGGCCTCGCGCAGGCGCGCGACCACGCGCAACACCTCCGCCGCGGACAGACCAAACTTGGATTTGTCGCCGCCGGTGTTCTGCCATTTGCCGGCGCCGATGGAGGCGAGGCGCACGCGCATACCCAGCAGCGGCGTCATGTTGAGGGCGCGCGCCTCCTCGATGACCATCTCCACCTCCGACAGCTTCTCCACCACGATATGCACCCGATGACCCAGCTGCTTGCCGATGAGGGCGAGACGAATGTATTCGCGGTCCTTGTAGCCATTGCACACCACCACCGCATGCGGTCGCGACAAGGCCAGCACCGCCAGCAGTTCCGGTTTGCTGCCCGCCTCCAGGCCCACCCGCTCCGCGCCGTGGGACAACAGCGCCTCCACTACGCTACGCTGCTGGTTTACTTTGATGGGATAGACCGCGGTATAACGACCCTGATAACCGTCGGTGTCACTGGCCTTGGCGAAGGCGGCGCACAGTTCATCGATGCGGTGATGCAGGATACCGGAGAAGCGCACCAGCACTGGCAGGGTGAGATCATGCTGGGCGAACTCGCGCGCCAACACGTGCAAATCGATGCCCGGGTGCCGGGCGCGGGGATCGGGGCGCGCGATGACGTGGCCCTGATCGTTGATGTCGAAGTAGCCGTTCCCCCAGTAAGCGATGTTGTAGGTGGCGTGCGCGCTGTCGATGGTCCAGTCGGTCATAAAAATCCAGATACAAGAGGAAGGAAAAACGTTAAAATTATGCAGCAAACCGCCGCAGAATGATATGTCACAGCGCGCCGGACACCGTTAGCACTTGAGACCCCCGAGGACACACCGCATGGCATTGGACAAAAGCTGGTACACCGAAGAATGGGCCGGACAGGGCTCGGCCATC
>JANNJF010000478.1:0-3809 GCA_031405715.1 Gammaproteobacteria bacterium
TGCATCATCAGCGCACCGGCGAGATTATCATCAGCATACTGCTGCTGCAGGACATGATCGCCATTCTCATACTGCTGGGCCTGCAGGCCCTGGGACGCGGTGAGCTGCCCTTGCTCGACCTGGCGCTGTTGTTGCTGTCCCTGCCGGGGCTGGTGCTGTTTGCCTATGTGGTGGAACGCTACGTGCTGATACGTCTGATACGGCGCTTCGATAAAATCCAGGAATACATCTTCCTCGTGGCCATCGGCTGGTGCTTAGGAATCGCCGAGCTGGCCAACACCCTGGGGCTGTCGCACGAAATCGGCGCCTTCATCGCCGGCGTGGCCCTCGCCACCAGCCCGATTGCGCGCTTCATCGCCGAGAACCTCAAGCCCCTGCGGGATTTTTTTCTGGTGCTGTTTTTCTTTTCCCTGGGGGCGAGCTTCAATCTGGCGATGCTGCAAGAAATCCTGCTGCCGGCCCTGCTGCTGGCCGCGGCCATATTGCTGATCAAGCCGCTGGTGTTCCGCCGGCTGTTGCGCCGCTCCGGTGAAACCAATGAACGCGCCCTGGAGATCGGCGTGCGCCTGGGGCAGATCAGTGAATTCTCCCTGCTCATCGCCGTGCTTGCCCTGGAGCTGGGTGTCATGAGCCATCGCGCCTCCTACCTGATACAGATGGCGACGCTGCTTACCTTTATCGCTTCGTCGTATTTTATCGTGCTGCGTTATCCCACACCGATTGCCACCTCCGATAAGTTGCGGCGCGACTAAAGAAGGTGGTGGCTGGCGAATTTGGCCCGCACTCGGTCTACAGCTCGACCTGTGTGCCGAGCTCGACCACGCGGTTGGTGGGAATTTGGAAATAGCTGGTAACACTGCCGGCATTGCGCGACATGCTGACGAACAGCTTCTCACGCCACAGCGCCATGCCCGGACGACGCGTGGGGATGAGGGTCTCGCGGCTCAGGAAGAACGAGGTGTCCATCATATTGAATTCGAGCCCGAGGGGGGCGCACAACTCGAGCGCCTCGGGGATATTCGTCTCGTCCTTGAAGCCGTAGATCACGAACACTTTGTAAAAGTTATTACCCAGTGGCCAGATCTCGATACGCTCGCTGACGTCGATGTGCGGGATGTCCTGGAAAACGACGGTGAGGAGCACGACACGCTCGTGCAATACCTTATTGTGCTTGAGGTTGTGCATCAGCGCATGCGGCACACCCTCGAAACTGGTGGTAAGAAACGCGGCGGTGCCCGGTACGCGCACCGGCGGGTGCCGGGCGACGCTTTCGAGAAACGGTTCGATGGCGATGGCCAGCTCTTTGAGCCGATCGAACAGCAGCGCCCGTCCGCGCTTCCAAGTGGCCAGCAGCGTGAACACCGCTACAGCGATAAACACCGGGAACCAACCGCCTTGGAAGAACTTAAGCGCGTTGGCGCCGAGGAACGCCAGATCGATGGTGAGGAATATCACGATCCCGGCGGCGATCACCGCCCAGTTCCCGCCCCACAGGCGGCGGACCACCACAAACGCCAGGATAGTATCGATCGCCATGGTGCCTGTGACGGCGATGCCGTAGGCCGCCGCCAGATTGCTGGATGACTTGAAGCCCAGCACCAGCACCACCACACCGAAGAGCAGCGCCCAGTTTATGAACGGAATATAGATCTGGCCGATCTGACGCTCCGAGGTATGCGCGATGTTCATGCGCGGCGCATAACCGAGCTGGATCGCCTGACGCGTGATGGAGAATGCGCCGGTGATCACCGCCTGTGAGGCGATCACGGCGGCGAGGGTCGATAGCGCCACCATCGGGTAGAGCGCCCATTCCGGCGCCAGCCGGTAGAACGGATTGTGTGCTGCCTCCGGATCGTGCAGTAGCAGCGCGCCCTGGCCAAAGTAATTGAGCACCAGCGCCGGCAGCACATAGCCGAACCAGGCGAGGCGGATCGGACGTTTGCCGAAATGGCCCATGTCGGCATACAGCGCCTCGCCGCCGGTGACCGCCAGCACCACGGCGCCCAGCACAATCATGCCGCCCACGCCGTGGTCGATGAAGAAGGCCACGGCATACCACGGATTCACCGCCGCCAGCACCTCCGGGTAGCGCACAATGCTCAGCACACCCAGTACGCCGAGGGTGGCGAACCACAACATCATCACCGGCCCAAACAGTGCGCCGACCCGGGCGGTGCCGTGCCGCTGGACCATAAAGAGTCCTATGAGCACAATGAGGGAAATGGGGATCACGTAGCGCTTGAGCGCCGGGGTGGCCACCTCCAGGCCCTCGACCGCCGACAGCACCGAGATCGCCGGGGTGATCATGCCGTCGCCATAGAACAGCGCGGCGCCGAAGATGCCGAGGGTCATGAGCAGCCAGCGCGCACGTGTCCCGCCAGCGGTGGCGTGTTGCACCAGCGCCATGAGGGCCATGATACCGCCCTCACCCTTGTTGTCGGCGCGCATCATGAACCATACGTATTTCACCGACACCACAATGATGAGCGACCAGAAGATGAGCGATAACACGCCGAGCACATTGGCGGCCGACACCTCCATGGCGTGCGCACCATGGAACGCCTCTTTGAGCGCGTATAGGGGGCTGGTGCCGATATCGCCATACACGACACCGACGGCGGCAATAGCGATCGCCGCGAGACGCTTGCGGGATTGATCGGCGGGTTGATTCATAGTGACGGAGTCAGACGAAATGGACGGCCACACCCAGGCTTCGCGGGATAGGTGTATACACCACGCGCACTCAGGGGTGAATTCTTCAGGTCGGCATCGATTGAAGAAACAGAACGGGCGGCACCGGAAATCTTAATATTGGGCATTGTTATTTTGATGCGCCCCGGGCCACGGCGGGTCCAGACCGGCTGATTATGGACGAAACCGGCAGAAATGTGCAGGTCAACACACAGGGATGACCCACCCTTTAAGATACGTTAAAAAGACGGCCGGCCGAGAAACGACAGCGTCAAAAAGAAAAGCCCTGCAGAGCAGGGCTTTTCCGGGAGGCTTTAGCGCGGCACAACCTTCGTGGCCTGCATGCCTTTCGGGCCTTTGGCAGCTTCAAACTCTACCTGCTGGCCTTCCGCCAAGGTCTTGAAGCCATCACCCTGCACGGTGGAGAAGTGCACAAACACGTCGGCACTGCCATCGCTCGGGGTGATAAAACCAAAACCTTTAGCATCGTTAAACCATTTCACTGTACCACTCTGCATAAATACCTCTTGCTCCTAAGAGCATAATTGCGGGAATATCCCGATTTTTCAATAAAATGCTGAAGGAGAGACCAAGAGGGTGGTACACCAGCTAAAATCCAAGCAGGGAACGACGACCATTCTTCAGTGCTGCAACTTCAACGAATTGCCCGCCTTTTTAAAGGGCGAACGCAGTAATACTACGTAAAAAGCATAGACTACGCAAGGGGCTAAACACCAATGAACCGTAGTCTTCATAACCGCCAGAACGGGCCACCCCCCCACAGGTGGCTGGATGGACATGGCTGGGCTACTATTTGCCTGATATTTCAAGCACTCTAAGGACTCCATTCATGTCAGTTCCCAACCCCTCCGCGGCCCGCCCTCCGTCTTGCTTTTTCCTAATTCTGGTCGCCTCCCTGGCCTGGACCCCCCTGGCGAGGGCGGAAATGGCCATCGCCCTCAACTCCGGGGACGACTCCATCAGCCTCATCGACACGCAAACCTACCTGGAGGTCGCCCGTACCCCCATTGGCAAGGAGCCGCACCACCTCATGGCCACCCCGGACGACCGGTAAGGCCATGCCACCCAGAGGGGAGCACGTCCGCGGCGCGTGAGCG
>JANNJF010000479.1:0-4957 GCA_031405715.1 Gammaproteobacteria bacterium
TGGTGTTGCAGGAGATCGGTCTGTTTGGATTTCTTGCCATGATGCTGTTTTTAGGCGTCCTGGTGGTTGGCTTTATCTATGAATGGAAGAAAGGGGCGCTGGAATGGGAATAGAAGGCGTGCTTGAAAAAGGCTGGGTCACCACGTCGGCCGACAAGCTTATCAATTGGGCGCACACCGGGTCGCTCTGGCCCATGACCTTCGGTCTGGCCTGTTGCGCCGTGGAGATGATGCATGCCGGCGCTGCGCGTTACGATCTGGACCGCTTCGGCGCCGGGATCTTTCGCGGTAGCCCGCGTCAGTCCGACCTGATGATCGTCGCCGGCACTTTGGTGAACAAGATGGCGCCGGCGCTGCGCAAGGTCTACGACCAGATGGCCGAGCCGCGCTGGGTGATCTCCATGGGCTCCTGCGCCAACGGCGGCGGCTATTACCATTATTCCTACGCGGTGGTGCGTGGCTGCGACCGCATCGTGCCCGTGGATATTTATGTGCCCGGTTGTCCGCCCACCGCCGAGGCGTTGCTGTACGGCATCATCCAGTTGCAAAACAAGATTAAACGTACCAACACCATCGCCCGCTAAGACCGGCAGCTCGAGCACACTCATGACAGAAGCACTGCAGGCGCTTGCCACCCACGCCAAGGAAAAATTCGCTGACGCCATCAGCGCCGTCATCGAGGCCCACGGCGAACTGACGCTGGAGGTGGCTCGCGCCGATCTGCATCGTGTCTGTATGACTTTGCGCGACGATCGGCTGTTTGCCTTCGAGCAGATCATCGATGTGTGTGGCGTGGATTATCTCGACTACGCCAAGGAGTCGGCACGGGGCAGCAGACCGGGTCCGCGGTTTGCGGCGGTTTATCATCTGCTGTCCGTCAGTCGTAACCAGCGCGTGCGTCTACGGGTCTTTTTGCAGGACGAGTTTCCGCTGGTGGATTCGGTAGTGGATATCTGGGCCTCGGCCAATTGGTTTGAACGCGAGGCGTTTGACTTGTTCGGTATCGTGTTTGAGGGACACCCGGATCTGCGCCGCATCCTCACCGACTACGGTTTCATCGGTCATCCGTTCCGCAAGGATTTTCCCCTGATCGGGCAGGTCGAGATGCGTTACGACCCGGATAAGCAGCGCGTAGTGTATCAACCCGTGACCATCGAGGCGCGTGTGCTGGTGCCGCGTGTCATTCGTGAGGAGGGCTACGGTGCCAGGAAGCCTTGATATAGCGCGCAGCGCTGGCCTGTGTGCAGGCCAGGTCGCGACCGGTTATGCCGATGCGGGCACGCAGTCTGTCAATACAATTCCGTCGCAGGGAGACGCGACCCATGCCTGAGATCAGAAATTACACCATGAACTTCGGGCCGCAGCACCCGGCGGCGCACGGCGTGCTGCGCCTGGTGCTGGAACTGGACGGCGAAGTGGTCGAGCGTGCCGACCCGCATATCGGTCTGTTGCATCGGGGTACGGAGAAGTTGGCGGAAAGCAAACCGTACAACCAGAGCATCGGTTACATGGACCGCCTGGATTACGTGTCCATGATGTGTAATGAACACGGCTACGTGCTGGCCATGGAGAAGTTGCTCGGCATCACGCCGCCCCTGCGCGCCCAATATATCCGCGTCATGTTCGACGAGATCACGCGTGTGCTGAACCACCTGTTGTGGCTCGGTGCCCATGGCCTGGACATCGGCGCCATGACGGTGTTTCTGTATGCCTTCCGCGAGCGCGAAGACCTGATGGACTGCTACGAGGCGGTTTCGGGCACGCGCCTGCATGCCACCTATTACCGCGTCGGCGGGGTGTATCGCGATCTGCCGGACAGCATGCCGCAATACGAGACTTCCAAGTGGCACGGTGCCAAAGACGTTGAGCGCCTCAACGCCAACCGCCATGGCTCGCTGCTGGATTTCATCTGGGATTTCACCGAGCGTTTCCCCAATTATATCGACGAGTACGAAACCCTGCTCACGGACAATCGCATCTGGAAGCAGCGCACCGTGGGTATCGGCGTGGTCAGCCCCGAGCGTGCACTGCAGCTGGGCTTCACTGGACCCATGCTGCGTGGCTCCGGCGTGGAGTGGGATCTGCGCAAGAAGCAGCCGTATGAAGTCTATGATCGTGTCGATTTCGATATTCCCGTGGGCGTCAACGGTGATTGCTACGATCGTTATCTGGTGCGCATCGAGGAGATGCGTCAGTCCAACCGCATTATCCGTCAGTGTGTCGACTGGCTGCGGCGTAATCCGGGACCGGTGATCATCGACAACCACAAGCTGGTGCCGCCGAAGCGCGCTGTCATGAAGGACGACATGGAGTCGCTGATCCATCACTTCAAACTGTTCACCGAGGGTTTCTGCATACCGGCGGGCGAGGCGTATGCCGCCATCGAGCACCCCAAGGGCGAGTTTGGTGTGTATCTGATTTCCGACGGGGCGAATAAACCCTATCGGGTTAAGATCCGTACCTCGGGCTTCGCCCACTTATCGGCCATGGATGAGATGGCGCGTGGACATATGATCGCCGACGTGGTGGCGATCATCGGCACCATGGACATCGTCTTCGGCGAAATAGATCGCTAGCAACTTTTGGGATAGAGCGGATGTTATCCAAAGAATCATTGGCCAAAATCGATCGCGAGATCGCCAAGTACCCCGCGGAACGCAAATCCTCCGCGGTCATGGCCGCCTTGCGTATCGCCCAGGAGGAGCACGGCTGGTTGAGTGAACCGTTGATGGATTATGTCGCGGAGTTATTGGGCATGCGTCGCATCGAGGTGTACGAGGTGGCGACGTTCTATTCCATGTACGACCTGGCCCCCGTGGGCAAACACAAGATCAGTGTCTGCACCAATATTTCCTGCATGCTGCGCGGGTCGGACCAGGTGGTGAAGCATCTGGAGAACCGTCTGGGCATACACCTGGGCGAGACCACGGCGGATGGCCGTTTCACCCTGAAGGAGGTCGAGTGTCTGGCGGCCTGCGTCGGCGCCCCCATGTTCCAGATCGGCAAGCAATATTTCGAGGATCTGACGCCGGAACGTATCGACGCGATACTCGGGGGGCTGGAGTAAGTCATGGCCAACGAAGTCTGCTTTCGCAATCATCAACTCGACCAGCCCTGGACGCTCAAGACCTATGCGAGCAGCGGTGGTTATGAGATGTGGCGCAAAATACTCGCCAATAAGACACCGCCCGAGGAAATCATCGCGCAGTTGAAGAAATCCGTATTGCGCGGGCGTGGTGGCGCCGGCTTTCCCACCGGACTTAAGTGGAGCTTCATGCCACGTTCCGCCCCGGGACAGAAATACATCGTGTGCAATTCCGATGAAGGCGAACCGGGCACCTGCAAGGACCGGGACATCCTGCGTTTCAATCCCCACGCCCTGATCGAAGGCATGGCCATTGCCGGCTACACCATCGGCGCCACGGTGGGTTACAACTATATCCGCGGTGAATTCTGGGAACCGTACGAACGTTTCGAGGCGGCGCTGGCGGAGGCGCGCGCCGCCGGACTCATCGGCACGAATATCCTCGGCAGCGGCGTGGACTTCGAGCTGCACGCGCACCTGGGTGGCGGCGCCTACATCTGTGGCGAGGAGACAGCGCTGCTCGAATCGATCGAAGGCAAAAAAGGCCAGCCGCGCTTCAAGCCGCCGTTTCCCGCCAGCTACGGCCTGTTCGGCCGGCCGACCACCATCAACAATACCGAGACCCTGGCATCGGTACCGAGCATATTGCGCCATGGCGGCCAGTGGTTTTTCGAGATCGGTATACCGAATAATGGCGGGCCGAAGATTTTTTCCGTGTCCGGCCATGTCAATAAACCCGGCAATTACGAAATACCTTTGGGCACGCCCTTCGCCGAGCTACTGCACATGGCGGGCGGGGTGCGCCACGGCCATCGCCTCAAGGCGGTGATCCCCGGTGGTTCCTCCACGCCGGTGATCCGCGGCGAAGTGATGATGGACCTCAACATGGATTACGACTCCCTTGCCAAGGCCGGTTCCATGCTTGGCGCCGGCTCCGTGATCGTGATGGACGAGACCACGTGTATGGTGCGTGCCTTGGCGCGCATCTCGCACTTTTATTATGAGGAATCCTGCGGTCAATGCACGCCGTGCCGCGAAGGCACCGGCTGGCTGGCGCGCGTGATCCATCGTATCGAGCACGGCAAGGGACAGGCCGGCGATCTGGATCTGCTGGTGGACATGTCGAAGAAGATCGAGGGCCGCACCATCTGCGCCCTGGGCGATGCCGCGGCCATGCCGGTGGTCAGCTTCATCAAACATTTCCGCGATGAATTTGAATTCCACATCGCGCACCGCCGCTGCATGGCGGCGACGGGCTGAGCGGGTTTATTTTACAGTATCCATGCAACCTTAAGGTGCACGAGACACACACGACATGTTGAACATAGAAATCGACGGCAAGAAACTTGAGGTGGAAGAAGGCTCGATGTTGATCGAGGCCGCGGACGCGGCCGGCATCTACATCCCGCGTTTTTGCTACCACAAGAAGCTGTCGGTGGCGGCCAATTGTCGCATGTGTCTGGTGGAGGTGGAGAAGGTCGGCAAGCCGCTGCCGGCCTGCGCGACGCCGGTGACCGAGGGCATGAAGGTCTATACCCATTCCGCCAAGGCGGTGGATGCGCAGAAGGGCGTGATGGAGTTCCTGCTCATCAACCACCCGCTCGACTGCCCGATCTGCGATCAGGGCGGCGAATGCCAGCTGCAGGACCTGGCGGTGGGCTATGGCGGTGACGTGTCGCGTTTCCAGGAGAACAAGCGTGTCGTCATGGACAAATACATCGGACCGCTGATCGCCACCGATATGACCCGTTGTATCCATTGCACCCGTTGTGTGCGCTTCACCGACGAAATCGCCGGCACGCGCGAGCTTGGCGGCATGTTCCGCGGCGAACATCTGGAGATCGGCACCTATCTCGGCGAGCCGCTGCGCACG
>JANNJF010000480.1:0-6016 GCA_031405715.1 Gammaproteobacteria bacterium
GCCTTACGCGAAAGTGCGTCAGTGTAATGGCGGTACAGTTTCCACGCGTAATTCAGGAACAAGGCATCCAACAGCAAGGCGCCGATCAAATAGAACCAACCGCTCATCCTTGTGGCGAATGGCATGATGGTCACCGCGGTCAGCATGATGGTGTAGAGCAGGATGTGCAGGCGCGTGAATTCGGCGCCGTGGGTGATGGGCAGCATCGGGATGCCGACCTTGGCGTATTCCTTCTGGCGGTAGAGCGCCAGCGCCCAGAAGTGCGGCGGCGTCAAGACGAAGATGATCAGGAACAACAACAGCGCATCGCCGCTGACTTCGCCGGTGACCGCCGTCCAGCCGAGTACCGGCGGTGCGGCACCGGCGGCGCCGCCGATCACGATATTCTGCGGCGTGGCGCGCTTCAGATAAACCGTATAGATCACCGCATACCCGATGAGCGAGAGAAAGGTGAGCGCCGCCGTCAGCAGGTTCACCAAGAATCCCAGCAGCAACATCGAACTCAGGGCCAGCAGCAGGGCAAAGGCCAGCGCCTGGCGCGATGTGAGACTCCCCGTGGGCAACGGACGCGCGCGCGTACGCGCCATGACGGCATCGGCCTTCTGGTCCAACAGGTGGTTGATGCTCGCGGCCGATCCGGCGGCCAGGCCGATACCGAGGGTGGCATAGAGCAGCACACTCCATGGCACCATGCCCGGAGTCGACAGAAACATGCCGACCACGGCGGTGAAGACGATCAGCATGACCACACGCGGTTTAGTGAGCTCGTAGAACTCCGCCGCCAGAGCGAGAAAACGCCGGCCACGCGGCGTTTCGACGACGGCTGGGCTTTCACTTCGCATTACCACTCCCCCTTGCGCTCTTCATCAATGGCTCATTCATCAGGTGGTGTTGAGTTTACGCGGACGCACCACATGATTCAAAGTAATAAGACTCATCAGCAGCAGCGCCGCAAGCCCGGTATGCATGACGCCTAAGACGATCGGCAGGTGCAATAGAACATTGGTCGCCCCCTGAAACACCTGGGCGACCACCAGCACCAGCACCAGAAACCCATAGCGGCACAGGTTATTTTCGTAACCGAGCCGCATGGTATGCAACGCCAGCCAGCCTATATAAAGGAACGTTATTACGGCACCGAGGCGATGCGCCACATGCACAGCCGTGGCCGCCGCCAGGCTCAGCATACCGCCTTCGTAGTCAAGACCGATATCGCGCCAGCGGGCAAACCCCTCGACAAAATCCATGGCTGGCCACCAGACGCCGCGGCAGGTGGGGAAATCCGGGCAAGCGAGGCCAGCGTAATTGGCGCTGGTCCAGCCGCCGAGGATGATCTGTACCGCCACCAGTAACAGTCCGATAAAGGCGCGGGGACGTAAATCGTTCAGCACCTGGGGTGTTGCGTTGACCGGCTTCCAGAAACGCTGTTCGCGCAATGCCACCCACCACAGCAGGCCCAGGATCGTGAGGCCGGTCATCAGGTTCGACATCAGGATCAGCGGCTTGAACTGCAACTTGACGGTCATCGCCGCCAGGATGGTCTGGGAGAACACCAACAGGAACACCACCGCCGGGATGATGACCTGCTGTTTGCGATAGCGCTTTTTCAGCTGCCATCCCAGATACAGCAGGCGGAACATCAACAAGCCGAGGGCCCCGGACACATAACGGTGCAGCGTATCCTTCCACGCCTTGGCCTCTTCATCCGTGGTCCGTGGCGCGACTATCCGCACCTCGTTCAATTCCTGCGCCGTGGTCGGCGCAAACAATCGCCCATAGCAGCCTGGCCAGTCGGGACAACCGAGACCGGCGTCGGTGATATGGGCATAGGCGCCGATCAATATCATGAAAAAGGCAAACAGCGCCGAGACCATCGCCAGGCGCAGGAATTTTCCCGATTTGCTGGTCTTCCACATGTCTAGTCGGTTTTGGAAATCTTCAGCAGACGCACCAGATCCCGCCGCATGCCCTCACCCTCCGCGTCGGCGGGATAACTCATCATGAAATTGCCCGCCGGATCCACCAGATAAACCCGCGCTAGCCGGTCCAGGGGCGAACCGGCCGGCAGTTGGAACTGTGCCGCCAGCTGCCTGATATTATCCGCGGTGCCGGTCAAAAACTGCATATTAGGATAGTCCTTTTGTAACGCATTGAGGGGTCCCGGCCCGGTGGCCACCCCGGTGATTATATAGACACGCTGCACCCGGTCCGACTCGGGCCCTTGCGCGATGTGCACCTGGCGCATGAGATACAGATGGCGCTGGCAACCGGCGTCGCAATCCGCCGGTCCGAAGTAAAGCATAGTCCATTTCTTCTGCAGCTGGCTTACGCGCATCGCCCGGCCATCCAGGGTCGTGAGGAGGGTATCGGTCAGCGGGCGGGCGGGTTGCACCAGTTCACCGTGATTTACCTGGGACTGGGGGCGCCAGCCGGATTGAAAAAGCACGATGGCCCCAATCACCGGCAAAAAGAACACCGCCGCCACCAGCAACAGCACTAACCGGCCGGAACTGCCCGGGGTTACTTTAGATTCTGTATTCACTCACTGCCACCCTCTTTGTTCGTGTACTCGCCATGGGGTGCGCCGTCTGCCGGCGCACGCCGGGTATTGACCAGCAGATACACGCCTAACAACGCCACCGCCAGGGAAAACCATTGAAAGGCATACGTCTCATGGGTCGCGATACCGGCGTCGAGACGCGCCCATTCCCGCACAAAACCCGCCGCCGGGCTCTGGGCGTCCAACAGTAGCACCACGGGCTGCACGGGAAACGGAACGGCCTGGCGATAGCGTTGCATGTCCAGGTTCTGCCAGACTGTGGGCCAGTCGCCGGTCACCGGACCCGGGTCCGCCAGCGTGAAATGGTATTCACTCGGCACCATCGCCACCCCTACCACGAACTGCTCATCCGTCGGCGTTTCTATCGGCGGCAAATGCTGACGATCACGACCCACCGGGACCCAGCCGCGGTTGATCAACACCCGCAGGTTGCTGCCCGGGATGCGCAGCGGCGTAATGACATGGTAGCCGACGGCGCCTTTGTGCACGCGGTTATCCAATAATATCTGGTAGGCGGTATCGTAATAACCCTTGAGCTCTATCCGGCGGAAACGCGCATCCTCCGCGGACCACAGCTGCCCGCCCAGACTGACGGAGGCAGCGGCTATGCGTGCATCGTAGTCCGCCTGCAGGACACGCTTTTGCTGTGCCCGGTCCAGCTGCCAGAAGCCCAGCCACAGCATGAGCGGCAACAGGGCCAGGGTGGCAAGGGTCGGTAACAGACGTGGGCGGAAGCGGTATTTCGGCAGCGACATGCGATCAGGATAGCACTTACAATGGCTCTTAGGCAGGGCACTGCACCTTGAACAATGGTTCTTAGGCAGGGCACTGCACCTTAAAGAAATGACTGCGTCCCCGTCTACGGTCTTGTATACTGAAAAATCCCCGTAACCCGCTGGTGCAATGACAGGAACCCACCATGGCCCTCAAAATATTCATTTTCAGCGCGTTACTGCTGATCGTCGGCTCACTGTTTTCCGCCCTGGTATTTCTCTATAAGGACAAGGGCAAGGGCGAGCGCACCGTCCGCGCCCTCACCTGGCGTATCGGCCTGTCCCTCAGCCTGTTTGTACTGCTGATGGCCGGCTATTACTTCGGCATCATCACGCCCCACGGCCTACGCAACTAAACCTCATACGCAAGATCCGCGGTTTCGGCGCGACTCACCCGTCGGGTGAAAAAAAGGCGCCGCCTTGCGGCAGCGCCTTTTTCATTTCCCTGCCTGACGGTTACAGCCAGTATACGAAAATAAACAGCCCCAGCCAGACCACGTCCACAAAGTGCCAGTACCAGGCCACCGCCTCAAAGGCGAAGTGGTGATCCGGACGGAAATGCCCGCGGATGCTGCGTCCGAGGATCACAAGAAGCATGATCGTGCCCATCGTCACGTGGAAGCCGTGAAAGCCCGTCAGCATGAAGAAGGTGGAGCCATAAACGCCGGCCTTGAGCGTCAAACCCAGCTCGCTATAGGCATGCGCATACTCATAGGCCTGCAGCGCGATAAAGGTCGAGCCCAGGGCCACCGTGAGGAACAGGCCGACGATGAGCTGTCCGCGATTGCCCTTCAACAGACCCCAGTGCGCCCAGGTCACCGTGAGACCGGAGGTCAGCAGGATCAGCGTGTTCCACGCCGGTATGCCCCAGGGCCCCATGGCGGTGAAGGCCGGGCCTTTCGGGCCACTGGTGGGCCAGGCCGCATCGTATCCCGGCCACAGCAGATCATCCGCGCCGATCAAGGGCACCGACAGCTGGCGCACGTAGAACAGGGCGCCGAAGAAGGCGGCAAAAAACATGACCTCGGAAAAAATGAACCAGGTCATGCCCATGCGGAACGAGCCGTCCACCTGTGCATTGTAGGCACCGCTCTCGCTCTCGCCGATCACCTGGCCAAACCAACGGAACATGATATAAATGATGAGCGCGGCGCCCGCGAGCATCATCCAAGGGCCTGCACCCAGATGGTTCATCGTCAACGCACTGCCCAGAGCCAGGGTGAACAGGCCTATCGTCATGATCAGCGGCCATGGACTCGGGCTGGGCAGATAGTAGCTACCGTGTGCTGCGGACATACTCAATCCCCTTCATAGTGTGGTTTTGTATTAATAAAATAGTTCACGTGCCGGCCTGTGCGGCGTGCGCCGAGTGATCATGTTCGCCACTGGGCACATAGGCCGGCTGGGTACTGCCGTACTTCTTCGCCGAGGCGGCGTCAACATTGAAGAAAGTATAGGACAGTGTGACCGTTTGCACCTCCGGCGCCAGCTTGCGATCGACAATGAAGCGCACGGGCATCTCCTTGGTCTCGCCCGCCTGTAATAGCTGCCGGTCGAAGCAGAAACACTCGATCTTCTTGAAATGCGCCCCGGCCTTCCCCGGCGTGACGCTCGGCACGGCCTGTCCGGTAATGGCCTCGGCAGCGGTATTGTGTGCGTAATACACGGTGGTATTGACGGCACCCGGATGCACGCGCATGCGCGTCTGCTTGGGCCTGAATTCCCACGGCATGCCGCTGTTGACGTTGGCAGTAAACTCCACGTTGACCCAGCGGGTCTCATCCACCGACATGTCCTGCGCCGCCTGCACATCCAGGCGCTGAGTCTTGCCATTGAGGCCGGTGACTTGGCAAAACACGTCGTACAGCGGGACCAAGGCAAAGCCAAAACCAAACATGGCGAGGGTCGCCAACAAGAGCTTGCGCATCAACCGGGTGTTAGCCGTGCGCAGAGTACTCTCCTGTGTCTTGTCTGTGGCCTTGGTGCGCTTCATCTGAATCCGCGCAGCAACGTGAAGATGAACAAGCCCAGGGCCACTGCACCCAGAATCAACGCCGTGCGCACGTTGGCGCGTCGCAGGTCCTGCTTGTTACCGGTGTTTGCCATGGTCTGACCTCTCGCTGTGCGGCCGGCACCCCGCGGGGCACCGGACGGACAAGCCGTGCATTACTTGATCTTCGGCGCCGTGGCAAAGGTGTGATAGGGCGCCGGTGAAGGCACGGTCCACTCGAGACCTTCGGCGCCTTCCCACACGTTACTGGTCGCCTTCTGGCCACCACGTATCGTCTTAAAGATAATGTAGACGAACAGCAGTTGACTTAAGCCCAGGCCAAAGGCGCCGATACTGGAGATCTCGTTGAAGCCGGTGAACTGCAGCGCGTAGTCGGGCACACGGCGCGGCATGCCGGCCAGCCCGAGGAAGTGCTGCGGGAAGAACGTGACGTTGAAGAAGATGGTCGTCATCCAGAAATGCCACTTGCCCATGGTCTCGTTATACATATGACCGGTCCACTTGGGCAGCCAGTAATAGGCGCCGCCCATCATGGCCATCACCGCACCGGAGAACAGCACGTAGTGGAAATGCGCCACCACAAAGTAGGTATCCTGGTACTGGAAGTCCGCCGGCACGATGGCCAGCATCAGACCGGAGAACCCGCCGATGGTGAACAGGAAGACAAAGGCG
>JANNJF010000481.1:0-20876 GCA_031405715.1 Gammaproteobacteria bacterium
GCTGCTGCCGACCGGCGCTATATTTGATTTTGTAAGTTCCGTTGTATCGCCACCCACGATCGCTCGCGCAGGTATTCGAGGACGCGCTTGAAGGTGGCGGAGGAGACTTCGAGTTCAGCGAGAAAATCCCGGATCGGCACGAACTTGCGTGCACGTAGCATGTGCTCGATCTTGTAGAGCCGTTCGGTTCGCCCCATCCCGGTCTCCCTGTGAGCCGTCGATGCTGATTTCCTGAGGTTAATATGGAGAAAAATCCGGGTATAGCAACCGTAGCGGCGCTTCGCGGGCCAGGCCGTCTAGTGCCCTCTGCCCCGCGCACTTCGGGGGAGAGGGAACGTATGCTGAAAGTGTTTGCCATTTGTTTAGAGACACCCTGGGGGGTGAGATTACTCCAACTTCAGGCGTTGGCGCAGGTTACGCAGGATGGACTCGGCGCCGGGAGCCTTCTGCGCGCGCAGGTCGCGTTCGAATTGAATAAGCAGTGCTTCGACCATTTCACGGCCGTCGGGGGTTTTCACGGCCTGGTTCGGGGTTTTGCCGCCGAGGGCGGGGAGTTTTTCATTCGGCCAGTTTTCGTAATGCTGTGCCATGAGGTGCGCCAGTTGCGCCTGCACCGCCGGGTCGGCCTCGAGCGCCTCCTGTTTTGCGCGCTCGGCAGAGCTCATTGTCGGCACGCCATGCCTGAGCATGGCCTCGGGTGATTCGGTGACGGTGGTGCGGTAGCGTGCGTTTTTGCCGAGCAGTTTTTTCGCAAGCGCCGCAAACTTTTTCGCGCGTTTCGCGGAGTTGACCTCCACGCTGAGCCGCTGACCCTCGATGTGAATGTGGCCGAGGACGGTGTTATCCCAGTGCTTGTGTTGTTTGTTGCCGTGCCCGAGCCAGGGGAACTTGACAGTGTGCAGTACACCTTGTGCATCGAAGCTTGCCTCGGCGAGCAGATCCTCCTCGGTCGCGTTGATGGCGAGGCTTTTCAGGGCGTCGAAGATAAGCTGTGGCGAGTCGATGTCGTACAGGAGTTTGTGGAACAGCAACAGATCGCCGTCGGTGTTGGCGAGCATCGGCAGCGGCGGATTGAGCAAACGTTCCGCCACCTCGTGATAGATATCGAACATCTCCAGATCGTAGTCCTTGAGAAACGCGGGCGCGAGGGTCGATCCCGACGCGGCGATTTTCCGGCGTAGTTCGAGGATCGGCGCCTTCTCCATCGGCGGAATCATTACCGCCGCGCAGCCGTCGATCACGGCGAGATCATCGAGCACAACGACCTTGGCGAACAGGATGTCGCCGGGCGCGGCGTGTTCCGACCCCATGCGCTCGATCACCCGGCGTTCGTCGCCGGTGAAGATGTCGCGCAGGGCGAAACCCTTGCCGGGTTCGCAGGTAACGACCTCATGGAAACTGAAGGCCGCGGCCTCACAGGCTTCGAGATAGCGCATCTGGAGCGGGTCGATGCGGCGCGCCTGTTGCCGGTAGACGGCGGCGACCGTGAGTTGCAGCGGTGCGCCCGTCTTGACCTGGGTGTCTTCCGGGTCTGGACGCCAGTCGTAATAAAACCACGGCCAGAACACCTGCGCGTGCGGCGATAGAGGATCTAACGACACATCCTGCCAGAGGGTGAATGTATCCCAGGCTTCGTAGATGGCTTCCTTGCCGAAGGTTTGCACAGCGCAATCGAGCAGGTGCTCGACCAGCCCTGCATTCACCTGTCGCAGTTTGCGCCAGAGGAAATCGCTGTCCGCAGGCTTGCTGCCGGCCGCGAGGCAGCAGTGTTTATACTTCTTGGTGCTGCCGCAAGGGCAGGGGTCGTTACGTTCGGTCGTCATGTGGGCGCTGAAAAATACCAGGGTCGATGTTCGGTGGTTGGATTAGTGTAGTCAAACTTTTCCGGCTTTCCGGAATAGCCTGGGCCTCGTATATGCGTGTGACTGAGGGGAGCGGTAGTTACAGGCATCATCATTCATCGATCTTCGTCTGTTTGTATTAACACGCTGGATTCAGAATGGTATCGGTGACCGGGTGACGGCGACGGATACTATATAAAAGAACACCAGCGTCGCTGCGATCCAGGCCGCCACGCGTATCTTCCTGGTCTTTCCCCGTTTCAGCGCGATGCTGCCCAGCACGATGTAGGCGAGCAGGCCCAGCACCTTGGCCGTGAGCCAGGCGTGGGTGCCGGGGTACTGCGCGATATTGATGGCCAGGAGGATGCCGGCCACCAGCAGGACGGTGTCGATGATATGCGGCAACACCTTCACCCAGGTGTTATTCAGCAGGGGTGATGCGCGCAGCATCCAATAGCCGCGCAGGGTGAAACCGCCGATGGTGAGGATGGCGCAGGTGACATGGATGGTTTTGACCAGCATTGTTCTAGGGCCCGGTGGTGATCAGTCTGCGATACATTCTATTGGCAGCGAGCAGGTTTAGCCAAAGCAACAGACACGACAGGCCGAAGGCCAGGGCGCCGGCATAGGCGAACCACGACGGACGCCACACCGCAGCCATGAGCAGACACAGGCCTGCGCAGTGCAACCAGCACTGACGCCGCGCGCGTTCATCCGGAATGATCTCTTTCATATTGGTCAGGCGGCCGCGTCCACCGCCGCTCTGCAGATGCAGCCAGACGAGAAACGGAACGATCTTGTAGAGCATGCCGTTGATGGCTGATACGCCGAACCCGACGATCATCAGTATCCCCAAGAGCAACGCTATGTGGCCGGTATAGGCAATGGGCCAAAGCGCATCCATAAACCACAACCCGGCTGCCGTGATGAGGCTGACACTGGCGATGCGCCAGAACAATACCGTGACATCCGGCAGGCGCCGGCGGCGACGCTGTTGCAGCCTGAGTATGACGCCGGCGAAGAGCGCGTAACCCAGTACCGGCAGTGTCGCCAACAGCGGTGATGTAAACGACGGTAGGGTTAAGCGTGACGTGAATAAAGTAGTCAAGGACCAGAGCGCCAACGCGGTAAACAACGCCGGCGCCAGCCAGCGTGTGAGCCGTCGCGGAAACTCCGGCGTCATCTGAAACATGGGGATGACCTGATACGCGACGCCGACGACCAGTAAACCGACCCAGCCCAATAGCCCCCAGGCCACATGCAGATCGGTAAGGTAGAGCCCGGCGATGTTCCGGCCCCAGGTCGCCCCGAGCAGCGATCCCAGAATAACCGCGATCGCCAGGGCGGCGGCCGCCAGGCGCATGCCATTCACTGTCGGGCCCTGGGAGCGCGCGCGCCACAGGCACCGGCTCATTACGTACAAGAAAAGTCCGAACGTGGCGATGAGCAGGGGCAGGGCGAGGCGGATCAGGTCGCTGCGCGTGAACAACAGGCCGCCCGTTAACAACACCGTACCCGTCGTGAGCAACAGGTGCAGTACGCCGCTCACCTGACGTGCACGCGGCACCGGCGCCCCGGCGAGTACCGGCAGCATCTGCATCAATGCACCCATCATCACCATCGTCAGAAACCCCAGGGTCATGAGGTGGGTTGCGGCAAGCATGGCGCTTGACCAGCGCGTGCTCCAGGCGGCGGGGCCGGTCCATAGCAGGGTCAATGCCGCCAGCATGCCGAATAGTGGTGCGCTGAGAAAAAAACGCAGCGGCACCTGGATCGGCGGCGCCTGATCCAGGGACAGGGTATTTCTGGAGGTGGTGGACGTTTGCATGCCGCCGGCGCATGACCCAGCGGTCAGGGCAGTGGGTTCAGCGCCCGGCGTGCGGCGGCTTCGGCAGCAGCGTCATGCTGTCGCCAGATGTAGACATTAAAGGCGGGCGTGTTGTTATCGGCATGGGGAATTTCGCGGGTGATGTGCGCGTAGCCACGTTGCTCCAGTATCGGGTAGAGCAGGAGCGGTTCGCGCCGATGCAACAGACGCAGGCAGACACCGGTGGCCAGCGTGTCGATGGCCGCCAGTGCCTGCTGTAATGGTTCCGGCGGCTCCAGCTGACTGACATCGAGGTCGCGCAGCGGATCACTCACCCTTCTCTCCATTGTGTTGCGGGTGTTCTGGGTGCATGTGTTGAAGGATCTCCGCTTGTTCGCCCTGCAGGACCCGGTCTGTCATGGGGTAGAGCACGTTCTCCTCTTTCACATTGTGCTGTTGCATCAGGGTCAGCAGCGTCTCCGACTGCCCCAGATACTGCTGCCGGTTGCGTTCCGCCACACTCACCTGCATGGCTTGCAGCAGTTCGCGCATAGGCACATGTTCCAGGCGCATCATCTGGGTCGGTCCCATACTTATACCGCTGCGCTGACTGATACCGCTGTGCTGTTCGAAGGCCGGGAACAACACCTGTTCTTCCTGCTGCAGGTGCTGTTCCATGGTTGCGCGGAATTGGTGAAACAGACGCAGCGCCTCGTCCCAGTTATTTTTCACCACGGCATTCTCTGCGTCGACGAAAAACTTATCACATTCGCGATGTATGTGGGTCAATGCCTGGGTGATGGATACCATATAGTCTCCGTACAGATAGCAGCGCGTAGGGTGGGCAACGCCCACCGCACGGGGCGTCGATAATCTTCGCTGGTGGGCAATGCCCACCCTACAAAAGCGGTGCCAGTCGGTGACACTCTAGCGAATGCCAGGGAAAACGCGCCTTGATCATGATCAACTTATGCCGGCGCCTGGGAGGCCGGCGGGGCAAGGGTGCCGACATTCACGCGCCACTCAACCCGCCTTGCCGTCCTGGCGCGGCCGTATATATAAGGGTGCATATTGCCACACCCAAAGCCCGGTGCTGACCAGCCAGATCACAGCGGCGGCGATGTTCAGCATGCCGCTGAGGCCGGGGTTGTTCAACGCCAGCTCCGCGGCCATGCGCAGCAGTGCACTGACGCCGAGACCGAGGAAACAGAACCAGGTAAGGTTATCGGCCATCAAGGGTTGCCCGGAATGACCGAGACTGACGCGCGAGGCCATGGCCAGCACCATGCTGGCCACGAAGCCGATGCCCAGGGCATGCAGTGGTGCGCGTCCCAGGGGCGCGCTGCCCGTCACCAGCAGTATCAGACTCTGCAGGCTGTACAGCAGCAGGGCGATGCCCAGCCAGAGAAAGGCGATGTGCAACACCGCCAGCAGACGCACCTGGAAGCTGCGGGTAAACTTCCACACCAGCGTGTGATGCAGCGCCGTCAGGGCCAGCGGCAGATCGACGACAAACAGCCACTGCGGCAGGGCCAGGGTTTCCAGCAGCGTATGGCCCGTGACGCACACCAGCATGAGCGGCAGGCTCCAGGCCGGCCGCACCATTGTATAGTTCACCAGCACGCTGCTGCTGAAAAATGGCAGCATGCGATGGCTTACGACAAACACCACCGGTATCAAAAACAGCCACAACCCGACGCTACGCGCCAACAGCATGGACTGACCCGTGCCCGTCAGCAGCGCGTGCAGGAACAGGGCGATGCCGCTCATGCCGGCGAGTAACGCCAGGTTGAGGATCGTTTCATGGGGCCCGCGTTGGGCGGCGCGGGCGTAGACTGTAATCAGCGTCAGAGTCGCCATGCCCCAGCCGATCAACTGGATCACCAGTGCCAGCGCAAGCAGCCGGGTCGAGCTATACAGGCCAATGTAGTAGAGCACCATGCCGCTCACCAGCAGCCAGAAAATGCCGATATAGCGCCCGGCGGTCACGGCTGCGCCGTTCATCCAGCGTGGATACACCGTCAGCAGGAAGCCGAAAATGAAAAATGGGAAAATACCGAACAGCATCAGAAACACATGCGACCACACGGCCGGGATGACCGTGGGCGGCGGCGTCCACCCGCCGGTGTAGCGTCCGCCCATCTCCGCCAACCACCAGGCCATGACCAGGACAAGCTGACAGGCGCCGGCGAAAAACAGCATGCGGTGGGGCGCGGCGGTAAAGGGGTATTTTTTCGGAGAGGGAGTACGCATAGATCGCCGGCTGGATACGGGGGGATAGTTGTAACCGTTATCCAAACCAAGGGCCTTGACCCACATCAAGCGACCGGCCTCGCAATGAACTTCCCTCAGGCGGCGGATTTTGCCGCGCGCAACTCGTGATTGACGAAGAGGGCGATGGTGAACAGCACCAAGGCGCCGGCTTGGTGGGCGGCGGCCAGGGTAACCGGGACGAAGAACAGCAGAGTAGTGATGCCCAGTGTGATCTGCACCGCCAGCATGCCGAGCAGCAGGTGGATGGCGAGGCGCGTGCGCGCCGGCAGCTTGATGCTTTGTGTGCGCCACCAGAACAGCGGAATGACCATGGCCAGAAGATAGGCGATCATGCGGTGATTAAACTGCACCGTCGCCAGGTTCTCAAAAAAGTTATGCCACATCGGACGCAGGGCGAGCAGGCCGGGCGGCAGCCAATCACCGTTCATGGTCGGAAAGGTGTTGAAGGCCAGTCCCGCCTTGAGGCCGGCGACGAAACCGCCCGACAGTACCATGATAAAAATCAAGGCGGAGACCCCTAAGGAATAAAATCTGAGGCGCTGGACGGCGCTGCCGCCTTTGTGTTGCGGCTGGGGGGACAGCAGTCCTAGGGCAACCCAGAATATGTAGCTATAAATGATGAACGCCAGCGCCAGGTGCGCCGTCAACCGGTACTGACTGACGTGGGGATTGTCCACCAGGCCGCTCTTTACCATATACCACCCCAGCAGACCCTGCAGCCCGCCGAGCACAAACATGCCGAGGAATTTAGGTACCTGTGTTCGCGGGATGCGCCGGCGTAGGAGGAAATACAGGAAGGGAACAAGAAACACGATACCGATGCTGCGCCCCAGCAGGCGATGATAGTACTCCAGCCAGAAGATGGACTTGAACGCCTCCAGGCTCATGCCGCGGTTGATCTTGAGATACTCCGGCGTCTGCTGGTATTTGGCGAAGGTCTCGGTCCACTGGGCAAGATTGAGCGGTGGTATCGCGCCCACGATGGGATCCCATTCCACCATGGATAATCCCGAGTGCGTCAGGCGTGTCAGGCCGCCCACCACCACCATGGCAAAAACCATCGCGCAGCATACCAGCAGCCAGAGGGCGACCGGGCGCTGGGCCTGGGCGAGGGTGCTACTGGTGGAGCGGGGACTGTTTTTGGTCATGGCTGTCTTGTCCAGATGAGCGTCTAGTCTCGTTATGGTCACCCTGCCGTTTGTGGGCGAGAGGGCAGCGCTTGCGCTGCTTAGCTTTGCAGAGATTATAAAGGAATTAAATTGAAAGCGTGGACAATTTGTACCTCAAAGTGCCACAGGACCTAAACGCGGCCGTGGCAATCTCCATACCCTGGGCACAAATACCGTGCACATCCCCCATGGAGATTCCTTGCCAAGCAGCCCCCGCCATATCCATAACCCTTTCGCCGCGTCAATCCCGATGCGCACGTGGCCACGCCCACGCGCAATATCCGCACCTCGATCTTGATCCATCAGGCTTCTAGTAAATCCGTGGTGGACTATACTACCGCTAATAGATCGCAGAGAGGTCGAATCGGTGCCCCTGTATGCGGAAGTCCATTACCTCCAGAAACTGTGCCCATTTCCTCAAATGGCGCCCCCCGGCCCAGTTTTACATGAACAAATCACTCCGACGATTGATTTTATTAGATGGCTGCATGGCTAGGGTTGGTCCCGGCAGCGTGAAATTGAAGCATGAGGTGCAGCGGCAATATTTCTATTGGCTGCTGTGGCCATATATCCTTTTCATTTTTCGTGTGTGTGCCCAGCTCATTCAAAAATATTATGCGTTTGGTTTTCTTCCTCCGTTTGAAAGTTGGTACAGCGGAGCGTTGTCATATCAATGGTTACTTATTTCTCAGATCGTTATCATCGCACTACTTACACTGGTGATGCGAAACTTTTATAGAGGGCAAGTTAGAGAAAAATATGGCATGGGAATCTTTCTAATGGTATCGGGTGCGTCCTATTTTAGTCTTATGGTGTTTCGTTTGATTGCGGGCCTGACGTTTGCAGGTCATCACCCTTGGCTTGGCGCTAAGATCCCCGCCATTTTTCACATCGTTCTTGCATCCTTTGTCCTGATCGCGGGGCATTTCCATTACAAGTTTGGGCGTCGGAGAAATGCCTATGAATAGCGCTCTAAGATCGATGGCCGTGTGGACAGCCTACCCTTTAGTCATGCTGATTACCCTGGCGATCTATTATGGGCTGGTACGCCAGGGGCACGATTTGAGCCTGGCCAGCTATATCGCAGCAATCATTGGCGGTGCTGGTTTGATTACTTTGCTCGAAAATGTCTTGCCTTATCGCAAGACATGGATCCCAAATAAGGCGGAAGCGCAAACCGACATAACCTTTATGATTCTCATACAGATAGTGTTGCCCAAACTGCTATCGATCATGAGCGCAATGTGGTTGCTTGAATACGTTAAGAATGCTGGATGGGCTCTGTCTGAGTGGTGGCCGCACAACTACCCCGTTTGGGTCCAAATGCTGCTCATGATGTTTTCCGCGGATCTTCCACGGTATTGGCTGCATCGCGCTGCACACGAATGGGCGCCACTATGGAAATTTCATGCAGTTCACCACTCCGTACAGAAGTTAAATTGGATCAACGTGGGAAGATTCCATCCAGTCGATAAGTCTCTACAATTTGTCTGTGATGCACTGCCATTTATTTTGCTTGGTGTTTCGCCCGAAGTGCTGGCACTTTATTTTGTTGTCTATTCAATCAAGGGATTTTTTCAACACAGTAATGTAGATGTGAAGCTTGGATGGTTCAATTACATTATCAGTGGTCCGGAGTTGCATCGTTGGCACCATTCCAGAACTATTAAAGAATGCAACACAAATTACGGCAACAACATTATCGTTTGGGATATTTTATTTGGAACATTCTTTCTGCCAAAGAAAGTATCCGTAGGTGACCTGGGTTTGCTCAATCGTAATTACCCGATGGCGTTTTTAAGTCAAATGAAAGCCCCGTTTATCCGGGGTCTCGACAAGGCACAACAAGATGGAAAAAAAGTCGCATGATGAGTTTTGTTATCTATCTCAAAATGTGGCTCATCCGCTGCCTACATCTCCGGAAACTGAAACAGGATGCAAGGCACCCACGCGAAACTCAGGAAGCCCTTCTACTGGATATCCTTAAAAGGAATGCGTCAACAGAGTTTGGCCGTAAGTACAGTTTTTCCAATATTCACTCATACGCGGATTATCGGCGTGTTGTACCCATCCACTCTTATGAGGAGCTGCGCCCCTATGTCGAAAGGCAAATAAACAGCCATGCCGCAAGCCTGACGGCAACACCGCCCGTGATGTACGCCCAGACCAGTGGCACTACCGGTAAAGCAAAGTACATTCCCATCCTTGAAGAGACGATAGCATCCTATAAAAGGGCACAGCAGATTTTTTCTTATGCAGAATATCGGGATGTACCCGGAATATTTTCTGGAAAAATTCTTGCTATTGTCAGTCCTGCTATCGAGGGCTATCTGGACAATGGAATTCCCTATGGATCAATGTCAGGTATTGTCTATAAAAATATGCCGGACGTTGTGCGCTCACAGTATGTATTGCCGCCCGAGATTTTTGAAATTGACGATTACGAAACCAAGTACCTGATTATCGCCGCTTTTGCCTTGGCCGTAGAGGATATTACCGTGCTGGCAAGCGCAAATCCATCTACCTTCCTACGTCTAGACGAGATTATTCACCAGCATGTTGAGAAGTTATTGCATTTTGTTGCTACGGGAGATTTGCTGGCATTAGATGTACGCATCGATAAGAGTAAAGCAGCCAAGCTGCTTCCCTACTGCCACGCCAATGTGGGTCGTGCAAAATATCTAAAGACAATTGTCGGCACGCATGGGGTCTTGAGATTCTGCGATCTGTGGCCAAGTATAAAAGCGGTTGTTACATGGACAAGTGGTAGCTGTGCATTGCTTATCCCAAAACTCAAGAGGCTGTTATCTGCGGATACAGCTATTATCGAAATGGGTTACCTTTGCAGTGAATTTCGCGGCACGATCACCATAGACTGCGTTAGAAATCATGGGCTCCCGACGATTCAAGACGTGTTCTTTGAATTCATGGAGAAAACAGAGTGGTCAAATGACATTCACAATACCTTGACGATTGAGCAAATTGAGGAAGGAAAGCACTACTACGTCCTGGCAACTGCGTTGCATGGCTTATATCGCTATTTCATTAATGACATCATCGAGGTTACTGGGAGATACGAAAGTACACCGACCATTTCGTTTGTTCAAAAGGGAAAAGGCGTAACCAGCCTCACGGGAGAGAAATTGTATGAGAGCCAAGTTATTCAAGCCGTGCAACAAGCTTGTTTAGGTTGTACTGTGGAAGCGGATTTTTTTATCATGCTGGCAGATGAAACAAATTTCTCCTACACGCTTTATCTGGAGACAAAGGCGCGTCAATTACCGGATAAATTTTCCATGTTGCTTGATCATGCCATGAGTGAATTAAATATTGAGTATCTTGCAAAGACAAAAAGCGGGCGTATAAAGCCGGCCGAAGTAAAACGTTTGAAGACCGGCACACTTGAGGCCTTTAAGAGGTATTGTGTCAATGCTGGGCAACGTGAAGGGCAATTCAAAGTAGTGAAGTTGCAATATCGCAAGGACGTACTTTTTCCATTTGATGAGTATATCGATGTATGAAGATTTTGGATATTGAGCTTAAGCAGCTTGAAATTCCCTTTCGGGTTTCATTCAAACATGCCGCCGCCGAACGTAGTGCCACTGAGACTGTTATCACGGTCGCCCGATCGGAGCAGGGATACACTGGATACGGGGAGGGCTGCCCGCGTGGGTATGTAACTCACGAATCTATTGATTCCGCAAAATCATTTTTTGAAGAATTTAAATCAACCATAATCATGGTGGAAAATCTGGCGTCGCTCAAGGCATGGGTGTTGGCCCATCGGCAGCAGATCAACGCTAATCCTGCGGCGTGGTGCAGTATTGAAACAGCGATTCTAGATTTGTTGGGCAAAGAGGAAGAAAAATCCTTAGATGCGCTTCTTGACTTACCCAAACTTCAAGGTGATTTTGACTACACAGCCGTGCTGGGTGTTACGAGTCGGAAAGCGTTTCAGGCTCAATTGGGCCAATATGCTCAGCTTGGGTTTAATGACTTCAAGATCAAACTGTGCGGAACTTATGCTGTGGACAGGGGCAACATGGATGAGCTGTTCAAGCTGCCCGATATTAGAGTTAGGGTGGATGCCAACAATCTTTGGTCTGATACCGATGAAGCAGTTCTTTATGTTCAATCACTCGGCCACCCCTTCTGGGCAATCGAGGAGCCATTAAAGGTTGAGGATTACTCTGGACTCGAAAATGTTGCACATCGGCTAAATTCTCAAATAATTCTTGACGAAAGCTTCTTAAGAATCGAACAGTTCGAAAACATCTGCGCTTATTCAATTCCCTGGATCCTAAATATCAGAATATCCAAAATGGGTGGAATCATACGATCATTGCAGATTGCCAAGGAGGCCAGGGCACGCAATTTGAAATTTGTGATTGGTGCACAAGTAGGGGAAACCAGCATTCTTACCCGGCTCGCACTTTCGTTAGCAAATACGGATCGAGCCAGCCTGCTTGCCCAAGAAGGCGCATTTGGAACTTATTTGCTTGAAAATGATGTGACAGATAAACCCATTATGTTTGGAAAAAAAGGACGCGTCACAACAGAATCAATAGTGGGTAATGGGCTTGGGCTGGAAAATGGGGACGGAGGGGTTAAGCTTTGATCCCTCCGTCCCGAATAGCACTTCCTTAACGGCATGGATAAAAGTGTCGGCTGGCGCAGGGCTGACCGTCGCAGATCACGATTACCGCTCGTGGTGCCGGACAGAAAACCGAGTATGAAAAAATATAGGACAATTATCTATTTCATCACCACAAAATATATAGGACAATTATCTATTTCATCACCGCATAACGCAGGTCAAGTGCATTGTGCGGTGACTGACTCATTCCATTTGATGGGTGACCTAAAATACCGTCAATCTTGATGAAGAAAATATGAAAATATGAAAATATAGGACACCCATCAATTTCACAACCGTATAGGGTTCGTACCTTTTGATCATTGATCCAGACACAAGGCCGTCAATATGCGAAAAGGAGGAGTCGATGTCATCGAAGAAGAAAGTCACGACCGATTCAACGCGCTTGAAAATTGTGATCGTCACCTCCGGATTGTCGCCGATCGTGCGACCGCTCCTGGCGTCGCGGCACACCATCGCCGGTATCGTCGACTGCACACCGCATAATGGCGCCTCCGCTCCCGAGTCCGCACTGCCTCGGCTGATGCGCAGGGCATATCGCGTGCTGAAGAAGCCTGCGCCGACATTGGAGTCTGTGGCGCGGAAACACCGCGTGCCCTATTACCATGCCCATTCCGTGCGCGATCCGCAACTGGAACAGCGGATACGGCAATGGCAACCGGATTTAATGGTGGTGTATTACGCGCCGCTGCTGCGAAAAAATATTTTCAGCCTGCCGCCGCGCGGGACCATTAATCTGCATCCCTCCACGCTTCCCAAGTATCGCGGCGGACATCCGCTGTTCTGGACCGCCTATCACCTGGAGACCCATGCCGGCGTCACGGTGCATTACATCGACGCGGGCATGGATAGCGGTGACATCCTCTATCAGAAATCCGTGCCCATCCGCCCTGGATTGAGAGAAGCGGACCTCGAGGATCTGGTGATCCGGCGCCACGGCGTCGACCTGACATTGAAGGCTGTGGATGCCGTAGCCACAGGCCAGCCGCCGCGCACCCCGCAGCCCGGAACCTGCCCAACCGGCCTCGCACCGCGCATCACTGCCGAGAAACTCGCGTCGCTCATCGATTGGAAAAACTGGCCTATTACGCGCCTGTGGTCGGTGTTGCGCTTTGCCGAAGCCTGGCAGAAGGTCACGCCGCCACAGCCGGACGGCTGGCAAGGTGTTTTCCGCTGGACTATCGGCCCCTACACCCGTGAACCGGTACACGGCGAACCGGGCAGCCTGGCCCAGGATGAGAAAGGCTATTATCTGGTACACCCGGAAGGGAAAATACGCCTCGTTGTTCGTTACGATATGAAGCGCGTACTCAAACGGTTGCTCTCCAAGCTAAACAGCGCATCCACAGCAGGCATGATCGTGCTCGCCCAGCACATGGGGATGATCGGCGCGTTGGTCGAAATGTAAGGGGCCGGCCGGCGCGAAACAATACGATGCTCTACAGGATGGGTGTCTCAGATTCTTTTAACAGAAGAAATATAGAGAAATATAGGACACCCATCTAGTTCATCAACGCATAACGCAGATCTAGCGCATTGTGCGGCGACAAACTCATTCCATTTGATGGGTGTCCTGAAATACCCTGAAATACCCCCGATTTATGGATGTCCGCCATTCATTTTAGTACCTTAGTAAAATCTGTGATTTGCCGCCGATTTCAATTATGAATATTATAACGGAGATAATGCAGAGGGAGATGATATGCACAAAGAGCCAGAGCTTAAGTACCCAGAACTCTATAGCCGATGGAAATGCGTAAAATCAGAAAATGATTTGAAGCAGGTTGAGAACTATCTTATCGGTATCTGGCTGGACGATTATTATTCCAGGCTAGCGGATTCAGCGCTTACACAAGTAGTGCAAACCAGCGACACAGGTTTTTCATATCTGTTCGATATTCAACAGGAACGTTTAATTGCCGCTTGGGGTATCAGCAAGGGAAAGAGTGGCACGCCTCGTGATCGCGCACGAATGAAAAGTCATCCATTAATGGACGGACCAAAGTTTCACCGCGGGCATGTCATCCCTCATCAGATGGGAGGTTCAACCGATATTAATCTGGTCTCTCAGGCTGCCCATATAAACATAGGGCAATTCAGGATTCGTGAAAATACAGCAGTCCGAACACCAGGAGCGTTATATTTTACTTATTGGGTCTATGAAGAATCTGATATCCCAACCGAGAAAAAAAAGACCAAAGCAGAAATCATCAAAATCCAGACACCCGCCCATGTTCAGCAGGCTGTTCTTTGTCCGGGGCTGCCTGCGGATTCCAAGTGGTTCAAGAATAGCGCGTAATAGCGAAAACCTGGTCCGACGGTGCCGCCTCGCCTGACGCGAAAAAGTGACGGAGGGGTGTGTCACGACCCCAAGCATAAGCTTGAGATGCCGTGCTGAAACTGAAGATGGGAGCAAACCTCCCGAGGTCGACTTGCAGGAGTGGGCCCCAAACCGCGCGGTGCTGCTGTGTTCAAAAGACAGGTGCGTAACCCGCCAGGCGTGGCACAGCAACACAAGACATTCTTTACGGTCTGCCCGCTGGCACATCCGGCGGGTTACGGCACAAAAGACGTGCCTAACCCGCCCTACGTTGACGATGAAACCGCTTAAGTAAGAGCCATTCCCCTCTGACTCGTTGCCGTGACGCTGCTCACCGGCTGTCGATCGGCGTACTATGGGACGATGGAGAAGTTCGGTTACGAGAAGCGCGACATTGCCCGGCTCTGTCAGCGGTAAACCAGCACCGGGATCTTCGAGTGCGTCAATACCTTGTTGGTCTCGCTGCCCAACAGCAGTGCTGAGAGTCCGCGCCGGCCGTGGGCGGCCATGAGGATGAGGTCGCACTTCTTGTTTTGCGCGGCGTCGATAATGCCGCGCCAGGCATTGTCGTTCTCGCTGAGCACGCGTTCGAAGCCCACACCCGCCGATTTGGCGGCTGCTTCGATGCGATCGAGATATTGATTGCCCAGGGCGAGGGCGTTGTCGCGCATTTTTTTCTCCACCACGTCGTCCGCCGGGCCGAACTCGCCGTATGGGCTGATGAGATGGGATGGAAAGATATGCACCCCGGTGATCCTGGCATTCATCGCCTTGGCCAGCGCCATGCCATCCTGCACCACTTTCTCCGACAACGCTGAGCCATCGGTTGGAATTAAAATATGCTTGAACATTTATTTCTCCTTATTCGTCACTGAACCAGGAACGGCCGGGGCCGGGTCCCGGTCCCGGTCCGCCGCATCAATGAATCTTGACATCCTTGGTCTCCTTCAGGAAAAGCACGCCGATAACGAGGGTCATCAGCGCCACACCGATGGGATACCACAGACCATTATAAATATTGCCGGTCGCCGCGACGATCGCCGTCGCCAGCAGCGGCAGCATGCCGCCGAACCAGCCATTGCCGATGTGGTACGGTAATGACATGGAGGTATAGCGGATATTGGTCGGGAACATCTCCACCAGGAACGCCGCGATCGGGCCGTACACCATGGTCACGTAGATCACCATGAGCACCAGTATCGCCAAGGTCATCGGGTAATTGATTTGACTGGGATCGGCCTTGCCGGTGTAGCCGGCGGCCTTGAGTGTGTCCTTGAGTGCCGCCTCGTTCCAGCCCTTGATCTCCGTGGTGCCGATGCGGGTGACAACCTTCTCGCCCTCCACCGGCGGCAGGGTGGTGAACGACAGGCCCGACTTCGACAGGAAGTCCTGTACCCGGTCGCATTCGGAGAACTCGGTGCCCGGCAGCACCAGGACATGCATCTCGCACTCGCTCGCCGCGACACTGATCGTGGTGGTCTGCTGGAAGTGCTCCAGCGCCGGATTCACATAGTGGGTAAGCCCCTGGAACAAGGGGAAGTAGGTCAGTGCCGCGATCAGACACCCGGCCATAAGGATCTTCAGCCGCCCGATGCGATCCGACAGCCAGCCGAAAACGATGAAAAACGGCGTACCGATGAGCAGCGACGCCGCGATCAGCATATAGGCGGTGAGAAAATCCAGCTTCAGCGTGATCGTGAGGAAGAACAGCGCATAAAACTGGCCCGTGTACCACACCACCCCCTGTCCGGCGGTGGCCCCCAGCAGGGCAAGCAGCACGTACTTGTTGTTCGGATAACGCAGGAAGCTGTCGATGAGCGGCGACTTGGAGCTGCGGCCTTCAGACTTCATCCGGAGGAACACCGGCGATTCATTCAGCTTCAACCGTATATACACCGAGAACACCAGCAGGGCCAGGGAAACGATAAAGGGGATGCGCCAGCCCCATTCGGCGAATTCTTTTGTGTCCATCCCGGTGCGGCAAACGCCGATCACGAACAGCGACAGAAAGAAACCGAGGGTGGCCGTGGTCTGTATCCAGCTCGTCGCGTAACCGCGGCTTTTGTCGGGTGCATGTTCCGCCACATAGGTGGCTGCACCGCCGTACTCGCCGCCCAGTGCCAGACCCTGCAACAGGCGCAACGACACCAGCAGTATCGGCGCCAGCCAGCCTATGGTCTGAAAGGTCGGAAGCAGGCCGACGGCAAACGTCGACAGGCCCATGACGACGATGGTGATCAAAAAGGTGTGTTTCCGCCCCACCAGATCGCCGAGACGCCCGAACACGAGCGCGCCGAACGGCCGCACCAGGAAGCCCGCGGCGTAGGTTGCAAAGGCGGACAGCAGCGCCGCCGTTTCGTTACCCTTGGGAAAGAACAGCGCCGCGAAGAAGGGCGCGAGTGTGGCATACAGATAGAAGTCGTACCACTCGAACACGGTACCCAGCGAGGAGGCAAAAATTACGCGCCGCTCCTCCGCCTTGGTGACGGGTCGTTCGCCGTTGGCCTCGCCGGCCGCCTTGGCTTTTTTGTTAATGATCAGACTCCTTGTGGCAGAGTCGTTACCCGGTTTAGTTATCGTTCGAAAATATCACTGAAAATCATATTCGCATAAGTCGAGGGCGATAGAAAGTCTGCCTGGGAGCGGTCGGAGGCGGGTGAGTGGCACAAAGGGACAGGCCACGATCACCGCCCTTGGCCGAAGGGCGCACGCCCAGCGGACAGCGGCGCTCGAGTCCGGCTCACCTTCGACAACTATCTTTTTTGCATACACCGCCAAAGCAATGTCCAAAATGCCTGGACAGTTCATAACGATGATCGGCAAACCAGCCATAGGCGAGGTTGGCTAACCTACGGGGAATGATGCGCAAGGGGAGATAAGCCCACCACCAGCCGACGGCGCGATAGCACTCAATCAATGTATCTACCCCAACGAGCATGCGTCCATCGGCAGTGATGCCGTGCAAGCGCCCCATCAGTGTCTCCAGGGTTACACCATAAATGGCCGCGGTGAAGTCCGGCGACTGGATATCAATGAAACCCAGCTGGCCATGCCTATCCCGGCGCATGAGGTTGTGCATTTCCCAGGAGCAGAGGGGGCAACTGCCGTCGTAGAGCAAGATCAGCGTCGGTTGAGTCATGTTGCATCTCCTAAATAAGACTTCAGGACCATCAGAAAAAACACCCCCAGCATCGCGACAAAGGCGGGCACGCCCAGCCATAGCCAGATTTTCGCGTAGCGCCAATAGCCACCGGGCAGCGCTTGGTTGCGCCTGTCGGCATCTGCCGCCAGGTCGCGCATGCGCAGTTGCAGCCACACCACCGGCAGCCAACAGGCCCCGGCAACGCCATAGAGTACGAGGGAAAGCCCGATCCAACCGTTCCACGGATAGCCCGCCGTGTGCGCCAACCAGGCCCCGGACAGCGGCTGGAAGATGATCGTGGGAAGCGTGAACATCCAGTCGGCGCGCACCACATGCCGGGCCACGGCCGCGGTGACCCGCGCATCCCGGGTGCGGTTTGCGCTCCACATAAAATAGGCCGTCCCTAGGCCGGTACCGAACAGGAGTGTGGCGGAGAGAATGTGCAGCGTCTTGATCAGGCCGTAGTCCATGTCATGCCTTTGCTGGCGCCGCCATCAAGCCGAGCAGCACGGCCGCCAACGGCAGGTTCTTCACCAGGGCCCCGAAGGGGTCGGTCCACAGCGTCGGCGTCACCCACGACAAGGCGAGGGTGTAGAACACCACCACCGCGAGCTGCACCCGCCACAAGACCCGACCCGGTGTCAGCAACGTGGCCACACCGAGTGCGACATTGACGCAGCAGGCGGCGATAAAGGCACCGATAGCAAAGCCGGGCGGCAACCCCAGTGCCGCCAGCAGTGCCAGGCCCTGGTCCCGGGCAAAGGTCCAGCTCACTACCCCCGCCACAATCCACACGAGCGCGACACTGGCCAATAGCATGGGGCGGAGCCAGGACCACACGGCGCGCAGGCGCTGCGAATCGGCTTCCTCGGTCGGGATGAAATCCCTCAGCGCCCGCGGGGGATGACCGAGAATCTTTTGCGTCTCAGCGACCGGGCCGGTATTTCCGACCAGGAGCATGTGCAGGGTTTCGCTGCTGAGCGCGCCATTTTTCAGCACATCCCCGACCCGCGCCGCGAGACGGATCAGCGCAAGCGGAACGGGGATCATGAATGCCTTGCCCAGCCCCAGGGATTTACGGTAGACCTCAAGCATAGAGCGCATACTGACCGCTTCCGGGCCGACCGCCACGAGGGTTTGTTTGATGGCGCGGCCGTGTTCGATGAGTTTTAAAACCAGGACAACGAGATCATCGATATGTATCGGTTGCAGGCGCTGTTCGCCGCGCCCCACCAGCGGAATCACCGGCAGGCTCGCGAGACGCAGAAACAACAGCGTACTTGCCCCGCGCGGCCCGAATACCACCGATGGCTGTACGACGGTCCAGTCGAGGGTGCTGGCGCGCAGATAATTGTCCGCCGCCCGCTTGGTGTGGTGATAACGGCTGACGGCACCTTTGTCCGCGCCGAGGGCCGATATCTGGATCACGCGGCGGACACCACTTTGCTCGCAGGCCTGGAACAGTGCGCGCGGGGCCAGATGGTGCAGTTCGGCGAAGGTCGCCCGCGCGCTCTCGCGCAATATGCCCACCGCGTTGATCACGACTTCTACGCCGGCAAGACGTGGCAGCCATGCCTCGGCCGTGAGGTCGCGCATGTAATCCACTGCGACGACCTGGGTACCGCAAGGCAGGCGCAGGTTGCTTGTGCGGTGCACGCACGCGACCACGTCATGTCCATTCTTGTGCCATGCGGCCACAAGCGATGAGCCGATAAAACCCGTAGCACCGGTTACCAGGATGCGCATGGATCACTCCTTGGGAATGTTGGCACTGACAGCACTTTTTTCCTGCACGGCCTTCTTGTTGACCGCCTTGAACAGGCTGCGACCCACCAGGGCAAAGGTGGCAAAATGACTCAACAGGATCGCCAGTATGATTCGCCGCACAACCTGGGTAGTGTCGTGTAAATAGTCCGGACTGAGGATGATCGTCACCGACAGTGGCGCAATCAGCAGCATCAGTAGCGTGTAGCGCGACCAAAAGTTGCTACTGCCCGGTTTGTCGCAAAGCAGGCCCAGCATTTCCCGCAGCGCGTCGCGCAGCCACCACCAGATGACAGCGCTTGTGGTGATGCTGCCGGCGATGCTGATCATGAGTACCATTTCACTGTTCATGGGTGCGCTCCTTTGGTTATTCTGTAATTTCTGTCAATACAGAAACATGCGGATAAAAAAATGCCGGACTAGCCCAGCAGCTTTTTTGCCTTCAGCCCGGTTTTCAACCACGCCACGACATTGGCGTCGGGCAGCTGTTTTACCTCGTCGAAAATGCCGGTGATCAACTGCATAAACGCCAGAGTGTCCGCCATGCGTTGCCGCACCACCTTCGGCGTATCGCTGCCGGCCTCGTTGACGCAGTCGCGCAAAACGGCGAGTGTCGGGTCCAGTTCACGTTTCTTGCGCTCCTCCATGACCACACGGAAAATATCGCGTACGTCCTTGTGGGACTCGAAGTGATCGCGCCGGTCACCCTCGATATGCACCATCTTCACCAGGCCCCAGCCTTGCAGCTCGCGGATACTGGTGCTCACGTTGGAGCGTGCCACGTGCAGTGCCTCGGCGATGGTCTCCGCCGTCAACGGCGCCTCGCTCAGGAATAACAGGGCATGGATCTGTGCCATGGTCCGGTTCACCCCCCAACGGCTGCCCATCTCACCCCAATGCAGGACAAAGCGTTTCATGACCGGTGACAGCTTCACAAGGACTCCTTCTAATATTTCTGTAATTACAGAAATAGCGCAAATGATGCCGGGTGTCAAGGGCCGTCGAGGTGGGCCGGTCAAAATGGGATGGACACCCTGGGAAGTCGCCGGGTAAAAATGGGGAGGAGGGGCCGGCACTTAGGTAAAGCACGAGCGCAGTAGGGGACTCCACCTGCGGGGGCAGAGGGGCGCCGCGTAACCCGCCGCGGGGTCTGGGCATCCGGCGCAATACGCAGCGCTATAGCGCCCTACGGTAAACGGGGATGGCCAGGTCCAACGTTTTCGATGCAAGGGTTATCCATCCGAAACCAACGTGAAACGCGGTGAACGCAATGCTGTGACAGGCATATTAACCTTGCGAGGTTGAACCTATTTGAGGGAGAATCATGGCCAAGAGAGCGCGTACGACACGTCACTACAGCCATGGCCACTGTAACAAGGCGTAAGATCTTCATTCCACCGGGCTGGACGCGCACAGGCGTTAAGGCACAAACCAAGGCCCATCACACAATCGGAGATAGAGCATGGCTGATAATGACATGCCCGATTTTTCGGGAATTAAGAGCGGATCGAGTTCAGCCGCGGCGCGAATTCATGCGGTTGTCTCAGGCGACAGTTTGTCGAAAATTTCCAAGTGCGAGTGAACGCGACACCGAATTTGAGGTTATACATGCGACGAATATTGCTGACAGGCGGCGGTGGGGTGGTGGTGTTATTGGCGCTGTTGGGTTTGTATATCCTGCTCGCGTTGAGCTGGAGCTACTCGGACGGCGACCGCACCGGTTATTTGCAGAAATTCTCGCGCAAGGGCTGGGTCTGCAAGACCTACGAGGGCGAACTGGCGATGAGCACGGTGCCGGGTGTGGCGCCGGTCATATGGAGCTTTACCGTGCGTGACGAGGCCGTCGCCACCCAGATCAACGCGCTGATCGGTCAGCGTGTCGTGCTGCATTATGAGGAACAC
>JANNJF010000482.1:0-8440 GCA_031405715.1 Gammaproteobacteria bacterium
GGACGGCAACAGCGCCGTCATCGCGTGCGAACGCGAAGCGAGCGATGCCGCGGGCGCCTATCCCATCACGCCGTCCACCCAGATGGGCGAGTACTGGGCGGAGGAACGCGCCAAGGGGCACGTGAACATCTCCGGCCGGCCGCTCATCTTTATCGAACCCGAATCCGAGCACGCCGCCGCCGCGGTCACCGCCGGCCTGTGCATGTCCGGTCTGCGCGCGGTGAACTTCTCCTCCGCCCAGGGCGTGGCCTTCATGCACGAGTCGCTGTATGCCGCCGCCGGCAAACGCCTGCCCTACGTGCTCAACATGGGCTGCCGCGCCATCACCAAGGCGACGCTGAATGTGCACTGCGCGCATGACGACTATCACTGCATAGACGACACTGGCTTTATCCAGGTCATGGGCAAGAGTGCCCAGGAGGCGGCGGATCTCAATCTGATTGCACGCAAGACCGCCGAACTGGCGCTGACCCCGGCGGTGGTGGCACAGGATGGTTTTCTCACGACGCATGTGATCGAAACCCTGCAGCTGCCGGAGCGCGCGCTGATTCTTGAATACCTCGGCCGCCCCGACGATCTCATCGACACGCCGACCCCGGCGCAGCGCCTGATATACGGCGACAAGCGCCGGCGTGTGCCGATGCTGTGGGATGTCGACAACCCGCTGTTGTCGGGTGCGGTGCAGAATCAGGATTCCTACATGCAGGCGGTGGCCGCGCAGCGGCCGTACTTCTACGATCACATCGAGGAACTCGCGGACCGCTGCATGGACGAGTTTCACGCGCTCACCGGCCGGCGCTACCGGCGTGTCGCGGGCTATCGCTGCGAAGACGCCGATTACCTGATCGTCGGCCAGGGCTCCATGGTCCCGAGCGCCGAGGCGGTCGCCGACTATCTGCGTACCACGCGCAATCTCAAGGTCGGCGTGGTCAACCTCAGCATGTACCGGCCGTTTCCGGGTGATCTGCTCGGCCAGCTGTTGCAGGGAAAGAAAGGTGTCACGGTGCTCGAACGCACCGATCAGCCCCTGGCCGAGGACCTGCCGCTGATGCGCGAGACGCGCGCCGCCCTCAGCAAGTGCCTGGAGAACGGCGTCGCCGGCCGCGGCGAGGCGCCTTATTCGGGCTACGCCGTTTTCAAAACGCTCAGCGACATGCCACGCCTGTATTCCGGCTGTTACGGCCTCGGCAGTCGCGACCTGCAACCGGAGGGACTGATCGCGGCGATTGAAAACATGTTGCCGCAAGGTGCGCAGCGCAAGTTCTTCTATCTCTCCATCGATTTCGTGCGCGACACGACTACCTCGCCCAAGCAGGAGATCTACCAGCAGCAACTGCTCGATGCCTACCCACGTATCCAGGACCTCGCGCTGCACGGCAGCGAGAATCCGAACCTGAGCCCCAAGGGCTGCATCACGGTGCGCTTCCATTCGGTCGGCGGCTGGGGCGCCATGACCACCGGCAAGAACCTGGCCATGACGCTGTTCGATCTGCTCGACTACCACATCAAGGCCAATCCCAAGTACGGCTCGGAGAAGAAGGGCCAGCCGACCACCTATTACCTGTCCGCCGCACCCGCGCCGATCCGGTTCAACAGCGAATACGTGTATGTCGACGTGGTGCTGTCGCCGGACCCGAATGTATTCGACCGTGCCAATCCGTTGCAGGGCCTGCATCACGGCGGGGTGTTTGTCATCCAGAGCGCCCTCGAAGACAGCGCTGCGGTATGGCAGGGCTTTCCGGAGTGGGCACAGCGCTACATCGTCGACAACGACATCCACGTGTATTACATCGATGCCTTCAAGATCGCGCGCGCCGAGGCGAGTGATGCGGAGCTGCAGTTCCGCATGCAGGGCATCGCCTTTCAAGGCGCGTTCTTCCGCGCCTCCGGTATCATGCAGCAGGCCGGCCTCGACGAGACCAAGCTGTTCACGTCGATCCGCGACCAGCTGCAGCACAAGTTCGGCGCCAAGGGTAAGCGCGTGGTGGAGGACAACCTGCGCGTGGTGCGGCGTGGCTACGACGAGATCCGCGAGATCACCCACAAGGTCGTCACCGCCCGCAGCGCAGCGAGCCTGCGCCAGGCACCGAGCCTGCCGCTGCTGCTGAAGCAGATGCCGGTGAGCGATGACCGCCGCTCCGACATCCATCGATTCTGGGAACAGACTGGCAGTTTCTACGCCAGCGGTGGCGGCGACGGACTGGCCGATCCCTTCGCCGGCATGAGCTTGATCCCTGCCTCAACCGGTGTGTTCCGCGACATGACCCAGGTGCGCTTCGAATATCCGAAGTGGTTGCCGGAGAAATGCACTGCTTGCGGCGACTGCTACACGGTCTGCCCGGACAGTGCGATCCCGGGACTGGTGAACTCGCTGACGGAGGTGCTGGACACGGCACTCGCGCGCACCGAGCGCGAGCGCCCGACGCTGCATCTGCGCCGGGCGCTGCGCACGGTGGAGAAGAAATGGCGCGCCGCGCTCGCGGCCGACAGTGCGGGCGGCAATGCGCGTGTCCTGCTCGACCAGGCGCTGACCGACACCGCCAGCGAGACCCTGCTGGAGGTCGGCGCCAAGGCGCATCTCGACGCGGAGTTGGCGCGCCTGCGCGCCGTGCTCGGTGAGTTCCAGTTCGCCGTGACCAAGCCGTACTTCACGCTCAAGGAGAAGCGCGCCAAGAACAGCGGCGGGCTGTTCTCGCTGACGGTCAATCCCTACACCTGCAAGGGTTGCATGGAGTGTGTCACGGTCTGCCAGGACCACGCGCTCGAAGCGGTGCCGCAGACGCCTGTCGCCGTCGAGCGGCTGCGCCGCGACTGGGGCTTCTGGCTGGATCTGCCGACCACCGCGCCGGACTACATCCGCATCGACGACCTGGACGAACGCATCGGCGCGCTTGAGACGCTGCTGCTCGACAAGCGCAACTACAGTTCGATGGTCTGCGGCGACGGCGCCTGTCTCGGTTGTGGTGAGAAGAGCGTCATCCATTTGTTCACCGCGACCGTGACCGCACTCATGCAGCCGCGTGTCCGCAGCCAGGTGGCGCGCCTGGATGATCTGATCGGCCGGCTCGAAACGCATATCCGCCTGAAGCTCGCGCAGACCCTGGACCTGAGCGACAATACGGCGATCGGCGAGGCACTGGCGGCCTGGCACGACAAGGACCTGACGCTCGCGCGCCTGAGCGCGCAACTCGATGCGCACGCGGTGGCACAACCGATCGATGCCGAATGGTTGTCCAGCGTCACGCAGCTGCTGGATAAGCTCAAGCACCTCAAGTTGCAGTACACCAGTGATGCGACGCACACCGGCCGTTCCGCCCTCGGCATGGTCAACGCCACCGGCTGCAGTTCGGTGTGGGGCTCGACTTGGCCGTACAATCCCTATCCCTTCCCCTGGACCAGTCATCTGTTCCAGGACGCGCCGTCGATTGCCATGGGTGTGTTCGAAGGGCATATGGCGAAGATGGCCGAGGGCTTCAAGGCGGTACGCATGGCGGAACAGGAGCTCGCGGGCGAGTACGACGCGGTGCGCGACGCGCACTTCTACACCTTCTTCGACTGGAAGCAGTTTTCCGAGGAGGAGATGCACCTGTGTCCGCCGGTGGTGGCCATGGGCGGCGATGGTGCGATGTACGACATCGGCTTCCAGAACCTGTCGCGCCTGCTGATCTCCGGCATGCCGATCAAGGTATTGGTGCTGGACACCCAAGTGTATTCCAACACCGGCGGTCAGGCCTGCACCTCTGGCTTTCTCGGTCAGGTGTCGGACATGGCGCCCTACGGCGCCGAGCACCATGGCAAAGAGGAGACGCGCAAGGAGATCGCGCTCATCGGCATGAGCCACCGCAGCGCCTATGTGATGCAGGGCTCGATGTCGCACGTCACGCATCTCCTGGAGAGTTTCATCGAGGGTTTGAATTGCCGTCGTCCGGCGCTGTTCAATGTCTATGCCGTGTGTCCTCCGGAACACGGCGTCGCCGACGACACGGCGATGCTGCGCAGCAAGCTGGCCGTCGAGGGCCGCGCCTATCCGCTGTTCCGCTATAATCCGGACCTGGGCACGACCCTGGAGGAGTGTGCCTCCCTCGAAGGCAACCCGGCACTCGACACCGATTTCCCGGTGTACACCCTGACGTATCGCGACGAGGCCGGCCAGGAGGCGAGTCTGGAGCTGCCCATGACGTTTGCGGATTTCGCCGTGGGCGAGACGCGCTTCCGCAAGCATTTCAAGCCGGCGCCGCACGACACCTGGAACGACGACATGCTGCCGCTCGCCGATTTTCTCGCCCTCGACGCGGCGGAATCCGATGGCCGTTTCCCCTACGTGTGGACGCTGGACAGGGACAATCACCTGACGCGCGTGCTGGTGTCGGCCGACATGGTCAAGGCCACCCTCGAGCGACGCGACTTCTGGCGGCTGTTGAAGAGCCTGACGGGGATCGGCCGGCAGGTCGACAGCGCCGGCATTGCCGCGGCGGCGCGCCAGGAGATGGCGCAGAAGCTCTCCCAGGCGTTGCTCGCCATGGCATCGGGACAGAATCTCGGCGCCTTGTCGCAGGCACTTGCGGGCACGGCGCTGCCGCAAGCCGCCGCCGTCCCGGGTGCCGCGCCGGCGTCCGCCGCCAGCGCGGATTACGAACCGGTGTGGATCGACACGCCGGAATGCGATACCTGCGACGAGTGCACCACCATCAACCCGAAGATCTTCGCCTACGATGCGAACCGTCACGCCTACGTACTGAACCCGCGCGGCGGTTCATATAAAGATATCGTGCGCGCCGCCGAGAAGTGCACCACCGGTGCCATCCATCCCGGCACGCCTTTCGACCTGAGCGAGCCGGGCCTTGAGGGACTCAAGAAGCGTGCGGCGAAGTACCAGTGACGCCCGCGCAATGACGTGCCGTGCCGCCGAAGTGAGGCTTCATGCTGAGACTGTTACGCAGGACATTTGCTCACGGCATTCATCCGCCGGGGCACAAACACACCGCCGAGCGCGCGATCCGGCGTTTTCCCTTTGCCCCGCGCCTGATCGTGCCGCTGTCACAGCATATCGGCCAGCCCGCCGTTTCACTGGTACACGTCGGCCAGGAAGTGGTGCGCGGCGAGCCGATCGCCGCGGCCTCCGGCTTCCTGTCGGTACCGATGCATGCGCCGGCGACCGGTGTGGTCACGGTGCTCGAACCGGTGCCGGACGCACGCGGGGGCAAAGGCGCGGCGATTGTCATCGCGCCCTATCCCGGCGACGATCAACGCCTGCGCTACGGCGCGCCACGCGATGTCGCGGTGCTGACGCGTGACGAGTTGATTGCCGCCATCCAGGACACCGGCCTGGTCGGCCTGGGCGGCGCCGGTTTCCCGACGCACGCCAAGCTCGACGTGCGCGACGATCAGCCCATCGACACGCTGGTGGTGAACGGCTGCGAGTGTGAGCCGTATCTGACCAACGACGAGCGTGTGATGGTCGAATGGGTCGACGATCTGCTGCTCGGCATCGACCTCGCCCTGCGCGCCTGCGGCGCGCAACGCGCCGTGATCGGCGTCGAGGACAACAAGCCGCGCGCCATCGCCGCCCTGCGCGCGCACCTGCGGTTGGACGGCCGCGTCACGGTCGAGCCGGTGGCGACCAAGTATCCGCAAGGCGCGGCGAATCTGCTGATCAAAACCTTGCTCGACCGCGAGGTGCCGTCGCACGGCCGGTCGAGTCAGGTCGGCGTGGTGGTACAGAATATCGCCACGCTGGCCGAGCTCGGCCAGCTCCTGCCGCAACAGCGTGGACTGATCGAGCGTGTCGTGACCGTCAGCGGCGACCTCACGCGCCCCGGCAATTATCTGGTGCCGCTCGGCACCCCGTTGCGTTATCTGCTCGACCAGGCAGGTTACACCGGCGCGGACGGCGAGATCATCCTCGGCGGACCGATGATGGGCACGAGTGTCGCCACGCTCGACGTGCCGGTGACCAAGGCGGTGTCGGGTGTGCTCGCGCTGACCGCCGACTGGCATCTCGCCGGGGATACCCAGGTCTATCCGTGCATCCAGTGTGGTAAGTGCCTGGCGGCCTGCCCGCTGCACCTCAATCCATCGCGCCTCGGGCTGCTGGCCGCCAAACGCGAGTATCGAATCATGGCCGAGCGTTATCATCTGGACGACTGCTTCGAATGCGGGGCCTGTGCCTATGTCTGTCCGGCGCGCATTCCCCTGGTGCAATACTGTCGTATCGCCAAACAGATGAACCGCGAGGTCACCGCATGACGCCGCCACACGAGCCGTTGCTGGAGCTGCGCAGCCCACCGCACCTGCATGCGCCGATGAGCGTCGAGCGCATCATGCGCAACGTGATTTACGCGCTGCTGCCGCTGTGTGCGTTCGGTGTCTACGCCTTCGGACTGTCGGCGGCGGCGCTGATCGCGGTCGTCACGCTGAGTTGCCTGGGCACGGAGCAGCTGTTCAACCACCTCGCCGGGCGTGCCGGCAGTCTGCGCGACGGCAGTGCCGCCATCACCGGTATCCTGCTGGCCCTTACCCTGCCGCCGGGCTTTCCGCTATGGATGGGTGTGGTCGCCGGGTGCATCGCCATCGCCCTCGGCAAGATGCTGTTCGGCGGGCTCGGCGGCAATGTCTTCAATCCGGCACTGGTGGGGCGCGCGTTTGTGCAGGCCGCGTTTCCGGCCGCGATCAGCGGCGCGACGCCGCCGTTTCTGGACGGACGCTTCACGCACTTTCTGCCGTCGTCGCTGGCGCTGCCGCTCATGAGTCCCGCCGCGCAGCCGCTTTGGGCCGGCGCCCCGGTGGACGCGGTGAGCGGTGCGACGCCGCTCGCCGCCAGCAAGTTTGCCCACGTCATCACCGCCCAGGCCGATCTGTTCCTCGGTGCGACCGCCGGTGCGGTGGGCGAGACCTCGGCGCTGCTGATCCTGGCCGGCGGTGTGTATCTCGCCGCACGCCGCATGCTGGACTGGCGCATCCCGCTGGCGGTGTTGCTGTCGGCGGCGTTGCTGGCCGGGGTGTTTAATTTTGTGGATGCGGCACGCTACCCGACGCCGCTGTTCATGCTGCTGTCCGGCGGGCTGATGCTCGGCGCGGTCTTCATGGCCACCGACCCGGTCGGCTCGCCGGTGACGCCCCTCGGCATGTGGATCTTCGGCGCGCTGGTCGGCAGCGTGACGATCATCATCCGCTTGTTCGGTGCATTACCCGAGGGCGTGATGTACGCCATCCTGCTCGGCAACGCGGCGACGCCGCTGATCGAGGCGGTTACCCAGCCGCGTGTTTATGGGACGGCGCGCGCCGCGCGCCGCAAGTCGGGGTGAGCATGAGCGCCGCCCCAGCCCCCGCGCCACTCCCCGCCTGGCGCTTGATGCTCACGCTCGGCGCCACCGCGTTGATCGCCGGGGTGCTGGTGGTGAGTGCCTATGAGTTGACGCTGCCGCGCATCCAGGAGAATCGCCAGATCATGCTCGAGATCGCGCTGCGCCAGGTCATTCCCGGCGCCGCGCGTTTTCGCGCGTTTAGTATCGGTCCCGCCGGCCTCGTGCCGGACGCCGCGCCGGCGGCGGAGGGTGAGGTGGTCTATGCCGGTTACGACGCGCACGGCCAGCTCATCGCGCTCGCACTGCAGGCGTCGGCGCGTGGTTATCAGGACGTCGTCCGGCTGCTCTACGCCTATGCGCCGGAGTGTCAGTGCATCACCGGCATGCATGTGCTGCGCAGCAGCGAAACGCCGGGGATCGGTGACAAAATCACCAGCGACACGGCGTTCCGCGCGAACTTCCAGGCGCTCGACGCGCGCCTCGACGCCGAACGCAGCGCGCTGGCCCATCCGATCGTCACGGTGCGGCACGGCACCAAGGTCGACGCCTGGCAGATCGACGCGATCTCCGGCGCGACCGTCACCTCGCGCGCCGTGGGGCGCGCGCTCAACACCAGTGCGCAGGCCGTGCTGCCGCAGCTAGTGCCGCGACTCGATGCCATACGCCGGTTGCCGGAGGAGCACTGATGGCCGCGATGCCCGACAAGCCGCCGCCGCTGAGCGTCGATACTTTCTTGCGGGGCATCTGGCGCGAGAACCCGGTGCTGGTGATGATGCTGGGCATGTGTCCGACCATGGCGGTGACGGTGTCGGTACGCAATGCCCTCGGCATGGGGCTGGCGACGGCCTTTGTGCTGGTGGGGTCGAATGTGCTGGTGTCGCTAATGCGGCGTCTGGTGCCGGACGCGGTGCGCATCGCCACCTATATAGTGATCATCGCCGCCTTTGTCACGGTGGTCGACTATATCATTCAGGGCGTGAGCCTCGCGCTGTATAACGCGCTCGGCGCCTTTATCCAGCTCATCGTCGTCAACTGCATCATCCTCGGGCGCGCCGAGGCCTATGCACGGGCAAGATGCCGTGCCACTATTAACAGTCCGCACACGACCCCCCAGCCCTGCGACCGATTTACACGGA
>JANNJF010000483.1:0-8593 GCA_031405715.1 Gammaproteobacteria bacterium
CACCCCGCCGAGCACGTCGCCGAACTCGGGGCCGAAGGCGGACGGGTAGAAATTGAAATTGTCCACCAGGTCCGCGTTGAGAATGCTGAAGATGCCGCCGAAGTGGAAGAGATAGCCCACCGGCAAACTATCGACGTAATAAAGATTGTCACCGGGCGCCGTACCGCGCACGGCCGGTGAGGCATTGCTGTCGCTGGTGACGGCTATCCCCGGCATGGCCTGCAGGCCGCGTATAGGGTCGCCACCGCTGCCGGCGACCTCGCGCAGGGCCTTGCCGCTGAGGGTACGCTTGCTGATGTTGTCGAGGTCGCGGTCTGCGTATACGACCACGTCGGGCAGCTGCATGGCGGGCTCCAGATAGAAGTTGAGCCTTGCGCGCGGCCGCTCGGCACTCAGCGTCACCTTGCGCGGCATGGGCTTCGCGTAGCCAATGCCGACGACGCTGACGGAGAAATCACCGGCTGCGTTCACCTTCAGAACAAACTGTCCCTGCGCGTCGGTCACGGAGACATGAGTGTCGTCGTCCACCAGATACACCTGTACTGAGGACAATGGCTGGCGCGTGCCTTTTTCCTGTACCGTGCCGTGAATCTCGTACGCCATTTCTTTGGCCAGGGCGGCACCAGCGTGGGCGATACAAACGCTCAGCAGGAGTTGACGGAGTATCTTAAACATGCGAAGTCGCTTAACGTTGGCGCGCATTAGGGGACCTCTGAACAAGCCCCCTCTCTCCCGCGTCTTTCGGGGGAGAGGAAACGTAGTCTGATCGTTTTTGCCACTTGTTCAGGGGGTCCTTAGCGCAGCTGGAATCGAAACGGGATCTGGAATCGAACCACCACCGACTGGTTGTCTATATAACCTGGCACGAACAGACTTTGCCCGACCGCCTTCAAAGCCGCCAGGTCAAAGTGCGGACCGCCGCTCTTGACGATGGTCGCCTCCAATACATGGCCGCGCGTGTCGACGACCACTTCCACCACCACGTTCGCTTGCCTGCCGCTGGCGCGCTCGGCCTCCGGATACACTGGGTCGATACGCTGCAGGAATCGGGGTGCCTGCGACAGGCGGTGCAGGGGTTGTATGTCCAGTGTGGACGCCAGCGGTTCCGCCGGAGCCGACTCCGGTTGCGCGTGCACTGCCTCGGCCACCGGTGGCGTCGGAGTTTCGGCCAGCGGCCGTGGCTTCTGTGCCGGGGCCACCGGCGTCGGAGTTTCGGCCAGCGGCCGTGGCTTCTGTGTCGGCGGCGCCGGCTGTTCAGCCGGTGGCTCGGATTGGGCTTCCGACAGGAAGACGATCCGCATCGCCGCGATCTGGGGGTACTGTGGACTCACGGTGTGATTCCATGCCAGCAGGCTCAGCAAGACCAGATGGAACAAGGCGGCCAGCGTGACCTCTGTGCCCCAGCCGTCACAAGTTTTTTTCACATCATTCATCTTGGTGCGGGGTGGGGTCCTATGGTGGATGAGGTTTTTTCGATGCCCGCGGTCAACGATTCTTCAGTGGCCGGATTGTACCGCGAAACGCAAGCTTGCCACCGGCCCCTCGTCGGGTGTAAACGTGCATTAGGCGATGTCTTTGTATGCACGCCTCCATTCTAACACTTTTCCAGGCAGAGGCGGCGATGGGGCAGACGCCGTGTAGTAGTAACGAAGTGGCGTCCAGGAAGACGCAGCTGCAGTGAAGGAGTATTCTCGTTCAGGGGAAAGAAGCCGAGGTCAAGATGAAGAAGCTAAAGCATGAGGCGGAATTGGTTAAGGCCGCGCTGCTCGCCGGCATGAAATATGCGGAAGAGCGTGGTGCTGCCGTGTTTGAGCCGGCCGATTCAGCCAATGAGCGCATCCTGTATATCTACAGACTGCTCGTACATGACAAGCTCATCCAACCGTTACCGGAAGATCAGGTATCGCAACAAACCCTGAGGCATAAACTGGCACTCTGGTATTCCAAGCAACTGCCGAAGGATCATCCTCTTCTGAAATAACAGTGCCGGGGTTGGAACACACAATCTGCTGATCCTTGAAACAGTGAATTCTGAACCTCCCCCCGATTTAGAAAATTTATCGAATCGTGCCTGTGAGAAGGCAAAAGGCAAGACCTCGGTTTTCAAGCATCCGCAGCCCCAGGCCGCCGACGCGCGGATAGTCGGGTCTGACGGATGTCGCCCGGTTATGCTTGTTAATCGGTTATATTCCCAAAGAATATGTGGTTGATAGTGCCCGCAGAACGCCGGACCACGGACCCTCCCTGGTGCGGAGCAAACTGGCTGTGACCTGCCGCGAGTCGTCTAATCATTCATCGACACCTGAGATATCGGATCCGCTGGAATATGAAAATGAAGAGTCTTGCCGCCGGACCCCCCTTGGCACGCTTAGTCAACGAAAACTCGATCACGTCAGATCGGGCGATGGGCTTGACCGTCATCATCCCCGCCTATAACGAGGCCGATTTTGTCGGCGACACCATACAGAGTCTGCTGGCGCAGACGGTTCCGCCCGACCATATCATTCTGGTGGATGACGGTTCGACGGATGGCACCGGCGAGGTCGGGCGTCGCGCCGGCATCACTGTGATTCGACCCCCGCACAACACCGGCTCGAAAGCGGGCGCGCAAAACTTCGCCCTGCCGTGGGTGAGAACCGAGCTGGTGATGGCGATCGATGCCGATACCACGCTGGCGCCGGACGCCGTGGAAAAACTCATGCAGACCTTCACCCAGCCGGGTATCGGCGCGGCCTGCGGCTTCGTGATCCCGCGCCGGGTCGAAACCCTGTGGGAACGGGGACGCTACATCGAATACATGTTTGCCTTCACCTTCTACAAGCAGGTGCAGGACTACTACCACCGACCGCTGATCTCGTCCGGCTGTTTCTCCATGTATCGCAGCGAACTGATGCGCCACCACGGCGGATGGCCGAGCCGCACGCTGGCCGAGGACATGGATCTGACCTGGAGCTTTCACCAGGCCGGCGTCGGGGTGCGCTTCGTGCCGGACGCGCTGTGTTACCCGGTGGAACCCTACAACTTCAACTTCATGAGCAAGCAACTGCGCCGCTGGAGCCACGGCTTCATCCAGAACGTCTCTCTCCATTGGAAAGGCCTGCTGACCGTGCCCTACCTGCGCGCGGCGGTGGCCGTGTCCCTTTGGGACGCCATCGTCGCTTCGTTAGCGTTTCTGATTGTGCTGCCCTTGCTGATCGTTGTGCTCAAGAGCCCATGGCTGCTGCTCGCGTATTTCATCGACACCCCCGCCATCCTGGTGCCGCTCCTGATGGGTGCCGTTCCGCGGCGTGAAATCGGGCGCGTGCTGCTGAGCTTGCCGGCCTTTCTCGTGCTGCGCCTGGTGAACGGATACTTCTTTTTGGAAGCCGCCTGGTCCGAGTGGTTCTTGCGGCGCCCCGCTTTGGTCTACGAGAAAGGACACTAGCCATGAATCCTGGAATGCCCGGAACCGGTATCGGCGGTCTATTTTATGTTTTGAGCGCGCTGTGGATGCCCATCTGCGAAATCTGGCGCCGGAGCCGCGGCGATGCGACCAGCCGTTGGCCTTTGGTGGCGAAGCAGTTCGCCATCGCGCTCGGCGTCGTCGCCGCTATGAGCGGCGTTTTCTGGGCGTTGGACAGCGTGTTCATGCTGCACGAAGCTGCCCGACATGCCGCAGGCAGGGCACAGGCGATGTGGTCTTTGCGTTTTTCGGCGCTGCTGACGACCGCGGGCGTGCTGGTCGCCCTGCTCGGTGTGGTGCACCTCACGCGCCTCTTCTTCTGGCTGCGTAGCACGCGATCCGCAGATCGATGACGGCATTCTCCCGGCGCGCGCCGGCTTCCCGAAAAACAATATCCGCTCAGCAGTCCAGACCGTTCATGAAATCCCGGGGCGCGGTGGTAGTACTCCTGATCCTGTTGTCGGGGACTTTCCCGGCACCGGGCGCGGCGCGCGAGCAACGCGCCGCGCCGGCGGCGGCGCAGACGCTGTTGCAACAGGCCGACGCCGCCTATGCGGCGGGTGAGCGCGAACACGCCCAGCGCCTGTATCGGGCCGTGTTGGCGTCCGATCCCGACAACACGCGCGCCGTTTTTCAATTGGCGCGGCTGGCGCCGGAAGGATCGGCGGAGGCCATCGCGCTCCTGCGGCGCTACTTGGCGTTCGAACCCGGGGATCCCTGGGGCCGCATGGCCTTGGGCGATGCGCTGGCCAAGGCCGGCGCCGTGCCCGAGGCCATCGAGCAATACCGCCGCGCGCGCCGCCAGGCGCCGGGCGAGTCGGACGTCTACCTCGGCTTGGGCCGGATCCTGAGCGACGCGGGACGCACGGACGAACTCATCGCGACCGACGAGGAATGGGTGTCGCACCAGCCGAAGAATGACGCGGCCTGGCTCGAGCTCGGCCGCGCGCGCCAAAAAGCGCAGCGTTACCCCGAGGCCATTGAGGCCTATGTGCAATCCCTGACTATTAAGCAGGACGATCGCACGCAGGCATTGCTCGACAATGCGCTGGCGGAATCCGCGCCCTCCCTGCGGCCCTATGCCGGCCGCAGCGCTGACTCGGACGACAACACGATCACGCGCCTGGGTCTGGAAGGAGATTGGCAGGCCACACAACGCGCGCGTCTGGGTCTGCATGCGGAACGCGCCGACGTCACGGATCCCTCCACATCGGCCACGGCCGACGAACTCGCGCTCATGGCGCGCTGGCAGCCGCGCGCCCTCCTCACGTTGGATGGCATGGCGGGCATCGCGCGCCTGAATGCGGACCAGCCCGACCAATCATCAACGACCCACCCGCTACGGCGACTGCGCCTGCGCTGGAGTAGCCCAGCGGCAGGACCGTCATTGAATTTGCAGCTTAAACAAAATCCGCTCATCGCGACGCCCGGCCTGGTGGCGCAGCCGGTGGATTTGTCGGAGGTCAAAGGCAGTGTCGAGCTGCCGCTGGCCGGGTCATTGCGCGCACGCGTCCGCGGCCAGAGCGGGCAGCTCGACGCGGCCACGGACGTCAACCATCGTTCCGGCTACCAGCTCGGCCCCGTCTACCGTTGGCGACCGGCCGCCGAGTTCGGCCTGTCCTACGGTGAACTGGCGTACGATCATGCCACCACGGCGGGATATTTCGCGCCGCGCCGCGTTCAGACCGTCGAGCTCGGAACCTACCTCGAGGTTGACCGCCTGTGGCCGGTCACTTTTGCGCTGGATGCGGGCCTGGGCCAGCAGCGCGTCGCAAAACACGGCGAGGCGACCGGCGACTGGATCGGTACCTTCCGCTTGTGGGCCCAGGTTGCATGGGCGATGAAGCCTGGCATGCGTTTGGAGCTGGAACTGGAACATAACGACTCGCCCGTGGCCGGCGATGCCGCGACCCCGACCTCGGACTGGAGCTCCAATTCGGTGATCCTGTCGTTGCGTTTCGGCGTTCGGCCCAGGACCGTTCGTTCTTTCCTCGCGAAGGCCCGAGTTGGTGAGCAGTAGTTGCTGATAGTAGTGCGAGCTCAAACACGCCGGATACGGCTACACCGTAGAGAGCCACGCCGCTCGCACTGTATTATGCTGCAGACTGCGCACACCGACCTGTTGCGCCTGGCGCAGTTCAAGCTCCTCGAACAGCACAAGCGTGCCCTGTGTTTCTGTCCCCGATGAAATCCAAGAAATCCAGGACACCCTACACGATGAAATGCAGGACACCCTTCTATACACTGAAATGCAGGAAATGCAGGACACCCATCTATACACTCCCATCTATACACTGTGCTCGCGGCTCGTGGGCACACCAGATTTGTGTTACGCGATTGTCAATTAGATGGGTGTCCTAGGATTCGCTAGGATTCCAGTTTGATCAGCGGGGTGAGAATACCGTCCTGGCCACTCAGATCCTTGCCATCACGCAAGGCCTGGATGGCAGCGTCCATATCGAAATTGATGTTGTTTTTCATGTATCATTCCTTTTTGTCACAGTTTATAAGAAATGACACAGAATTGTGAACACTACCCGTTTCCTGCTGTCTCCGTGCCCCGCGCGGCTCAACGCGGCGTTATGTTTATGCGAGATAACCCATGTCAGATGAAATAATTAATGTTAAGCCGCCTGGTGGTATGAGAACAGTAATGCTTAATAATAAGCCAGTTGGCTATGTTAAAGAGACTGGCGACCCAAATGAAAATGTAAGGTTAGCGAAAGAATTCCTAATCTCTAAAGGGTTATGGAAGGAAATACCTATTACAAAATTAATGTACGATCAGGCAGTTTCATTTGCTAATGTATCAAACTATATATATGAAAAAGACCTAAAAAAAATACCCAGAGAACCTAAAGGAATTACCCCATTTGTTGTTAATGCAGCATTTAGCGCCGAAATGTATCTTAAATGCATTCAAAAAAAATATGGTGAACCAAGTCAAACCCATACCCTTACATCACTGTTCAAGGCTCTTCCGAATAAGGTTAAAGACAAAATAAATAAACATAAAAAGCAGCTTGAATCACAGTACGATGTTGACTCTGGTACTTTATTCAAAGAGCATTTAAAAACCATAAATAATGCCTTTGAAACATGGCGCTATATATATGAAAAAAACAATGAGAGCATTCATATTCCAACTACAATATTTGTATTACATGTTCTTCATCAAACCGCAGTAGAAGAGCTAGAAATTGAAACATAACAAGGCAATCAAGATCGCCCGCAAAGAGCGCGGGCTGGGACACCGCATAAACCGCGGCGCCCCTTATCATTATCGTTAGAAGTCAGGCCATGACCAACTACGCAGTCTTTTTGGAGGGAAACGATTTTGAGCTTTCTCGCAATGGAAGCAAAGAAGCGCTTGGGTTCTTCGTCACGGTTCGCGTTGAATCACAGTCCGAACAAGAAGCAGCAAGTCGTGCCATCGAGGTCGTGAAAGCCGATCCGCAGCTAGAGGAAGCGTTCAGGGCAGATACAGGCAAGAACCCAAGAATAGAAGCCAAGGTTGTCCATGAACTTCTGCCAGAGAACACTATGAAGAACACCGAGTTCGTGTTCTTTCCAATGGAAGAGAAATGACTTCTAACTTCGCGTTCGAGGCCGACGCGGTGAAGCGGCGCACCGTTTCCTGTCGCGTTCGTGCCCCCGCGCGGCTCAACGCGGCGTTAGCGTTTCAAAACATCAAGCCGAAAGGAGGCACGATGAGTGTAGAGGATATTGAGTTTGAATGGGATGAGGACAAAAATACCGCGAATATTTTCAAACACGGCATTGATTTCTGGGATGCTATTTACATCTGGAATGACCGGCTACGTCAAGAGAGATATGATCTCGAACACAGTACCGCCAATGAAGATAGATGGCAAACCATAGGAATGTCTCGATTCGGAGTGCTGATGGTTGTTTATACCGACAAAGTACATTTTGAAGAAAGTAATGTTCGCATAATTTCTGCGCGGAAGGCCGAACCGCACGAAATCAAAAAATATCAATCTATGACGTATTCAACCGGAACACTGTCATGACAATCAAGCGAATTAAATTGTCAGAAGCTCGGAAAAAGAAAGGAAAAAGTAGAGAAGAACTGCTCAAAAACATGAGTGCAGAAGAAATAAAAAAGCGTGCTAATACTGATCCTGACAACCCCGTGTTAACTGATGCGCAGCTGGAGGAATTTAGATTGGCAAAAAAGAAGGAGAAAAAACATGAAAAAAGTTAAAGTAAAACTTTCCGATGTTAAAAATAAAGTCGGAAGAACAAACTGGGCCTCCCTTAAGAAGACAGGCAACGCAAAAGCTAACAAGAAAATCCAGCCGACGCAAAAAGCGCGCGGCTGATTATTACGTTATGCGGAAAAAAAGAACGTAGCTTAGATTCTCCGTGCCTTTGGTATTGTTTTCAGTAAAACCGTTATCGCGAACCGGCTTCAAACCGGAAATGGGTGGGGTCAAGTCTTTCTTCAGCATATCGTAAGGGTAATGAAGGTAGGCAGATGTCGCAGCGCAAGGCTTGCCCCTATCATTTCTTGCGTAATAGTCTCAGTGTCCGTGAGCCACCCTTTCACTCCCGCCCCGGCGCCACTTTACCGCTGAGCCGATAGGCAAACGCAATCACCTCCGCCACCGCCATGTACAACGTGGCGGGTATCTCATCCCCCAGATCCAATTGCGCCAGCAGATACACCAGGTCCGGATCTTCCCGCAGCGGAATGCCATGTTCTTCGGCCAGTGCCAGGATGCGTTCGGCGGTGAGCCCGTGGCCCTTGGCGGTGACGCGTGGCGCGCCCTTGCCTTCATAGCGCAGGGCGACGGCGCTCACATTCTTATGCTTATCGTTGTCGTTACTGTCGTAGGGTTTTTTCATGCGCGGGTATCCACCAGGGGTGTATTGCCCGGTGTTACGGGTGGCGGGGTCGGTGACCCCTCGGTGCAGGCGATGCGTCCGACCGACATACCGGCGCGTTGCAAACCGGCACGCAGTTCTTCCAGCTGGGCGTTGAACAATGCGGCGGTGCTGGGGTGCTGCGCCCACAGGGTGGCGGACACCTGGGGTCCGTTGAGCAGGATGCGTGCATGCACCGGGCCTAAGCTCGGCAGATCGAAGGCGAGCATCACCGACCAGGGGGTGGCGCTGTCGCGGGCG
>JANNJF010000484.1:0-3019 GCA_031405715.1 Gammaproteobacteria bacterium
GCGCATTTCGGGGGAGAGGGAACGTAGTCTGATCTTTTTTGCCACTTGCTAAGTGGTTCCTCAGTTGCTGCGTATCTCAAACATCGAACTTCAGCCCGACGAAATATTCCTCGATCTTGGGCATATTGTACACGCGGTAGCCGCAGGCGCGCTCGATGGCGTCGATCACCTCAGCAATGCGCTCGGGTGTCTCCGTCGCCAGCACGAACCACATGTTGAATGCGTGATCGCGCGCGTAATTGTGCGCCACCTCGGCAAAGGCGTTCACTATCCCGGTGACGCGCTCGAAATCAGCTTCCGCCACACGCATGGCCGCCAGGGTCAGGCCGCCGCCCAGCCGCTCGGCGTGATACAGCGGGCCGAAGCGCGTGAGCGTGCCGTTGTCGAGTAACGCGTCGATGCGGCGCAGGAGTTCCTCTTCCGTGGTGGCCAGGCGCTGGGCCACCTCCGCATAGGGCCGCTCGCTCACGGGAAAGCCCCCCTGCAGGCTGTTGATAATGGCGCGATCGAGGGCGTCCATTAGCGTGCGCCCACGGCAGCTGGCAATACAACGTGCGCCATGTAACGGGCGCCACGCTGCTTGTAGCGACGCCGGCTGAACAGAACCTTATAGGAAAGATGCGACAGCCCGCAGCGCTCCACCAGAAAGGCCACGTTCTCCAACACCGCCTCACGATCGCGCCCGTGCAGCATGCAAAACAGATTGTACGGCCAGTCCGGCAGCCGCCGCGGACGACGGTAACACAGGGTGACAAAGTCGAAGCCGCCGAGGCAACGTCCGAGGGATGCAACCTCTGCGTCCGGCACGTCCCATACCACCATGGCGTTGGCGCGGTAGCCGAGTTCATGGTGGCGCACGATGACGCCCAGGCGCTTGATGACCCCGCTCTCCTGCAACGCCTGCAGGCGCGCGATCACCTGCGTCTCGTGCATGCCGATACGCCGGCCGATCTCCGCATACGGCTGCGGATGCAGGGGCAGGCCATCCTGGATGGCGGCGAGAAGCAGGCGATCGCCTTGGTTCAGGTCCATTGGTTCAGGTCCATCGCAGGTCGAATCCCAGGTCGATGTGAAAATCCTCCAGCAGCGGGAGGTCCAATATCTTCAATCCGGTACGCGACTCCAACTCGGCCAGCACCTCGCGCAGACGCTGTTCCCGTTCCGTGGCCACGACAAACCACAGGTTATAGTGATGTTCGCGTTCGTAATTGTGATTGACCTCGGGGTAACTGCTGACCATGTCGGCCACCGCATCGAGACGCTCGGGGGGAACCGCCATGGCGGCCAGGGTGCTGACGCCGACACTGTGGGGACGGATCACCGCACCCACGCGACTCACCGCGCCGGATGCCTGCAGGGCGCGCAGGTGTTCGATGACCTCGTCCTCGCTCACCCCCAGGCGTTCTGCCATGGCGGCGTACGGCCGCGGGGTCAGCGGCAGTCCGCGCTGAAAGTCATTGAGCAGATGTCGGTCGAGTTCGTTCATAGGCCGATCTTGTGTGCCCGTGCGCTGAAAAAAATGCCGCTCGGCTTCTCTGCCGGCAGGCTGGTCAGCAGCTCGAAGGTCGCAGTGTCGTACACCAGTACGCGGTCGTCGTCCCGCGCCGAGATCCATACCTGCTCGCCGCGCGGGGTGAACTCCATGTGCAAGACCGCCTTGCCCGGCGTAAGTTGCCGGATGACCTTGCGTGACGGCACGTCGATCACCTGTACCACATCGTTCAACGGGGTGGCGAAATTCACCCACACCTGACGCGCGTCCGGCCGTGCCATGACGAACACCGGCTGGCCGTGCACCGGTATGCGCGCCACCTCCTGCCAGGTGCGATCGTCGATCACCAGTACCTCGTGCCGGCCCACGGCGGGCACAAAAATAGTGTCCTGCGCCTGGGCCCAGCCCTCCAGATGCGGCATCTTGTACACGGGCAAGGCTTGTTCGCCGCGACCGTAACCGTTCATGATGCGCTTCACCCCGGCGTCCAGATTCCACAGGTCGAGCAGCGCCAGACCATCCTCGCCGAACAGGCCGGCGATGTAATAGCGCCCCTCGGGGGTAATCAGATCATCGTACGGTTCACGCCCGATGCCGCTGAACTTGCGCACCTGCGGCGCCGACGGTGTGCGCAGGTCCGCCACCCAGATCTCGCCGGCATCATACAGCGAGAATACGAAGCGCTGGCCCGGGGCATCCACCAGGCCCACGACCTTGGAACGTTTACCCTCGGTACCGTAGACGGCGGCGATGTCCGCCACCAGTTCGAGGGTGACGGCATCAAACACCTTCACGCCACCCGGCTCGTAGTTCGATACGGCGATCAGGCGACCATCCTGGGAAATCGCGCCTCCGATGGCATTGCCCGCTTGCACCACACGCTTGTCGATGCGTGCCCGCAGAATATCGATCTTGGTCAGACCGCCGTCACGCCCGAACACATAGGCGTAACGCGCATCGCGCGAATACACCACCGAGGCATGGGACAGATCACCGAGCCCGGTGACCCGTGCCAACCGGGTATGCGTCGTGGTTTCGATAATCAGCAGGCTGCCGCTAGCGCGTTCGATGACGACGCCGAGATCGCCGCTGCCGCGCAAGGCCGGGGTGGACACACATCCGGCCAACAGCATCAGCGATGCCGCCAGCCCGACCACGCAGCGCTGCAGAGAACGCTTACTGGGCATCATCGGCTCCGTTGCGTAATTGGTCCACCAGCCAGACCACCTCGTCGGTGTTGAGTATGCCGCGCCACGGCGGCATCGGTGTGCCCACCCGTCCATCCAGTATCGTCTGGCGCAGGAATTCGGGGGTTTTCCCGGCCAGGGCCGGGGGCAACAACGAAGGGCCGAGACCACCCTTCAAGGTCATGCCGTGACACGCGCCACAGTCCTGGCGCAGCAGGTTAAGCAACTGCGCCTGACGCGGCGCGTCAGGATCGGCCTGTGCGGGCAGAGTCAGGAGCATCAGAAATATCAGGACTGCACGGCGCATGGTTGTCTATCTTGCTTAAGGAACCTCTGATCA
>JANNJF010000485.1:0-2403 GCA_031405715.1 Gammaproteobacteria bacterium
GCTGGGCGCCGGGTTGATCTCCGCTTGCAGCATGTCGCCGGCGCACGACATGCCCGCTAGCGTCGCGCTGACGGAGGGGGGCGCGCCACTGACTTTTATAGAGGACGCCTGTTTGCGCCATCTCGCCACGGCACATACTGCGGATGACAGCGCCCTGGCCGGCGAGATCGCCGCGTATCAGCCGCTGGTGGAACAGGCCCTGGTGTACCGTGAAAAAACCATCACCGAGGCCTTGCGCCTGAAGGCCAAACAGCGTCGGGGCCAGCCACTGTCCGGCGGCGACCTCGATGGCCTTAACCAGGGCATGCAGGCGCACCTGGCCCTGCGCCAGCAGCTGTATGCCGTGGCCGAGGCGCACGAATGTTGGATGACGCTGACGCCGGAGAACCTGGCGCAATTTCACATGACGCCGTCGCAGCAGCAGACCGGCGTCATGTTGTCCCTGTCCGCGGCCCTGGTGTTGTACGACAATTATCTGTTGGCGGTATCGATCTTCGACGAGGACACCAAACTACGACGCTTCCTGAATGCCCCGGACAAGGGTTACCAGATCGGTCGCGATATCCTCAACCGCATCACCCTGGCCTACAATTCCCCGATCAAGCGTGCGAGGGTGCGCGCCGGCATAGACTTCTACGAACAGACGACCGAGACCCTGCCGATGGTAGCGTCCAGCAAGAGTGACCGAGCCTACCTGGATGCATTGATCCAGCAAAGCCCGTCCTACAACATGACGCGCAAGGTCTCGCCGCTGTATGTCGTTGGCCGGCAGGTGCAGTTTCTGCAAGCCGTCGGCGTGGATGAGTTCACCCTGCTGAGTAAGGAGGGACTCAACCTCTTCAGCATGTTCTTCGGTAACTCCGTGGGCCTGGTGGAGACGCGGCGCGGCAAGCTTTACCGGCGCCCGGCGTTGACCGCGTCGATCCAGCATGAGTTACGCGCCGGCGACATACTGTTGGAGAAAACCCCGTTTCGCCTGACGGATCTGATGATCCCCGGTTTCTGGGGGCACGCGGCCATCTGGATCGGCAACGAGCCGGAGTTGAAGGCCCTGGGTATTTGGAATCACCCCCTGGTGACGAAATACCACGCACCGATCCGCCAGGGTCACATGATCGTCGAGGCCCTGCGTCCGGGAGTGTCGCTGAACCCGTTGGAACACTTCCTCAATATCGACGACATGGCCATATTGCGCGAGCGCAACCTGGAGTTCGACGCCGCTGCCAAGGCGGCGGTTATCCTGCAGGCGCTACGGCAGGTGGGCAAGGCCTACGATTTCAACTTCGACGTGGAGACCACCGACACCATCGTCTGCTCGGAGCTGATCTATCAGGTGTATACCACCATCGACTGGCCCACACAGAGAGCCCTGGGACGTGCCACCATCAGTCCGGACCACATCGCGCAGCGCGCACTCAACGGTGGACCCTTGCAGCTGGTGGCGTTTTACCGTGATGGCGTTCGGGTGGATAGAGACCCGCTGGAAAGCATGGCATTGCTGGTGGCGAGTGTGGTGACGGGCAAATAATGTGTCGGGCGATCATGGGAGTGTGGGAGCTTGCTCCCGGCTATAAGTAAAAGGCCTATCGGTAGCATTGCCTTCGCCCGTCCAGGCACGCTAGACTGTTTACTCCGTACTTGCCCAGGGATAGGCGGGTTCGGTCTACCGTAGTCCCCACATTGGCACAAGGAGGTGCCCTTGACACGTCTTCCTCGTATTGTGTTGCCCGGCCAGCCGCAACTCATTCTTCAGCGCGGCCACCGCGCTCAGGCCATCTTTCGCAGTGAGTGCGATTACCGGTTTTATCTCGACCGTCTCCATAGCGCGGCCCTGCGTTACGGCGGCGAGGTACACGCCTATGCGTTGCTGGCCGACCATGTGCATCTGCTCATCACTCCGCATGCCGAGGATAGCCTTGCGCGCATCCTGCAACAGGTGGGGCGCTCGTTTGCCCGCTACCTGAACAGCGCCTACCGACGCTCTGGCGGTTTGTGGGATGGCCGGTATAAAGCGACCATCATCGACAGCGAGCAGTATCTCCTGGCCTGTTATCGCTACGTCGAACTGGATCCGGTCCGCTCCCACTGTGTCGTTTACCCGGGGGACTACCCTTGGTCTAGTTACCGCGCCCATGCCTTGGGTGAGCCCGATCCGTTGATCAGCGAACATCCCCTGTACCTGGCGTTGGGGCCGACCCGGGGCGCGCGCAGCGAGGCGTATAGTGTTTTGTTTCACTCCCCGCTGGCTGAGTCGTCCATGGACGCGATCCAGACGGCCACGTTGTCGGACTGGGTGCTCGGCAGCGACCTATTCAAGGCGGAGCTGCTGGCTGCTCTGGAGCGGCGTAGTGCGGCGGTGCCGGAAGTGCGCTGCTGGGCGTTACCCCTGTGTTCTGGGCCAGC
>JANNJF010000486.1:0-3043 GCA_031405715.1 Gammaproteobacteria bacterium
GCCCGCTGGGCGTACACCACCACCGAGCGATCCGGGCGCTTGCCGCCTTCGCCATGGGGTGTGTAGGCGTCGTCGCTGCGGATGCGGCGGTCGGAGGTGTAGCGATTGACCATGGAGTCCATGTTACCGGCGGCGACACCAAAAAAAAGATTCGGCCGGCCGAGGACCTGGAACGGGTCTTTGCTGTGCCAGTCGGGCTGGGCGATGATGCCGACACGGAAGCCCTGGGATTCCAGCAGCCTTCCTACGAGGGCCATGCCAAAACTTGGATGATCCACATAGGCATCGCCGGTCACAATGATGATGTCGCAGCTGTCCCAACCGAGATCGTCCATCTCGGCGCGCGACATGGGCAATACCGGCGCTGCGCCGAAACGCTTGGCCCAGTACTTGCGGTAAGAAAAGAGATCGCGTGCAGTTTGCATGGGTCGGACTATTCAATACACCAAACGGAAAACACCCTGGGGACGGCCGTGGCGAATAACCCGATATGTATCGGGGAATTCCCACGGCGATGTGTCGATTATAGCTGAAAAACGCTATAAATGACCGCCCGGGTGTCGAGGCCGCCGGTTTTGAAGCAACGCGGGTGAGGGGACTTCTGCTTGAATTCGTTAAATTATGGAGTGCGGCGGCTTGCCGCCGCTTTACCCAGGCGGAACAAGGCCCCGCACTCCATAGTCAGGCGCCGAAGTGCAGTACCACGCTGCGCGCATCGCCCCGATGGCGATGCTCCCACAGATACACCCCCTGCCAGGTACCGAGCGCCAGACGCCCGTCACTCACTGGTATGGACAGAAAAGTCTGGGTCAGCGCCGCCTTGATGTGCGCCGGCATATCGTCCGCGCCCTCGTGGTTGTGGGTATACAGCGGGTCGTTTTCCCGCACCAGGCGGTTGAGCCAGTTTTCCAGGTCGTCCCGTGCAGAGGCATCGGCATTCTCCTGGATGATGAGACTGGCCGAGGTGTGCTGCAGGAAAATCGTGCACAGCCCCTCGCGCAGGCCGGATTCCGCCAGCGCCTGCTGCACCTCGGCGCTGAATTCATGCAGCCCCTGGCGGCGGGTCCTAACCATTATGTGTTTGATCATTATGCCTTTCGCTCCCGCGAGTCTTGACAGTGGCCATCTTATCCCACGGGCAGGGTGTGTTCAGCCCGGGCTTGTGCGAAAATCAACTCTATTCAATGCGCAGTGCCCTGCCTAAGAGCTTTGTTAAATCACGAGAACCGTTATGAATCTTGACCGCGTCAACTCCGGCAGCGATGTACCCAACGACATCAATGTCATCATCGAAATTCCGTCCCACAGCGATCCGGTAAAATACGAAGTGGACAAGGCCACCGGCGCGATGTTCGTGGACCGCTTCATGAACACCGCCATGCACTACCCGTGCAACTACGGTTACGTTCCCCACACCCTGTCGGAAGACGGCGACCCGGTGGACGTACTGGTGGTGACACCGGTGCCGCTCATCAGCGGTTCGGTGATCCGCTGCCGGCCCATCGGCCTGCTCAAGATGACCGACGAGGCCGGGCCGGACTCGAAGCTGCTCGCCGTACCCATCGACAAACTCTGCACCCTCTTCCGTCAGGTGAAATCACCGGACGACATGCCGCCCATGCTGCTGGCGCAGATCTCCCACTTCTTCGAGCACTACAAGGATCTCGAACCGAACAAATGGGTAAAGGTGGAAGGCTGGTCCGGCGCCGACGCCGCCAAGGCGGAAATACTCGCCGGGATAGAGCGTTACAACAACGCCAAGGTCAAACCTTGTTTCTAGCCGGTTCGCCCAGCGCGGGATGTCGGTAGCATGTCACAAACTAGCCTGACGCCACTGGATCAGTTTAATTTTCACCGCACTGTAAGCGCAACCCGCGGCGTCAGCCTGGTATTTTTCAGCAGCCGCGAATGCAGTTCTTGCCGGCTGTGGAAACATCTTCTCATCCAGTATCCCCAACATGACCCCGGCGTTACGTTGTTCGAGGTCGATGCCCAGCGCGACATGGCCCTGACGCGTGAATTCGAGGTGTTCCACCTGCCCGCCCTGTTTCTCTATCGGGATGGCGATTTTCATTGCGCCCTGCAGTGCGAGGCACGCACCGAGAAAATAGCGCTGGCGATACAAGCCGCCCTGGCGGCGCCGGCACAGGAGCCGCCCTGATTCATTCCTTAATAAAAAATAAAAAGCAGTAGTGCAGCAGCCTGCTGCGCAACTACTATCACACCGTGTACATTGCCCTAGAGAGCGCCTGTTATGAACAACTATTCCGCCCTAGCCCACGCCAGCGTACTGGTGCGCGACACGCCCACCGCGCTCGCATTCTATTGCGGCGTGTTGGATATGCCGCTGGACGCCGGCCGCCCCGATCTCGGCTATCCCGGGGCGTGGCTCAATCTCGGCGCGCAGCAGATTCATTTACTTGAACTGCCGAACCCGGATCCGACCACCGGCCGACCGGCCCACGGCGGACGCGACCGGCACATCGCCGTGCAGGTCGTTGATCTCGACCACTTGAGAAATCGGTTAGAGCAAGCCGGTATCGCCCACACCCTCAGTCGATCCGGCCGGCGTGCACTGTTCTGCCGCGATCCGGACGGCAATGCGCTCGAGTTCATCGAGACACCCTGAACTAACGCCTGCCCACGACGCCAGGGGAAATTATTTTCTCCGGCGGCGGCGCGGCTTTTGTGCCGCATGCATGTTCCAGAACTTTTCCATATTGAGGTAGGCGAACGACGCCGACCAGGCAATCATCACCAACCCCGCCAGGGATTCCACGCCTGCCATCAGACGCAGACCGCCGAGGGGATAGACATCCCCCAGGCCGAGGGAGGTGTAAGTGACGGTGGAGAAATAGAGATAATCGTGGAACTCGCCGCTGAAGGCGCCGCCGAAGCCACCGAGCCCGAAATGCTGGGTGATGAGATAGAAGACATAGGCATGCATCCATACTTCCACGGTATGCGCGAGAAACATCGCGGCGATGACCACCAGGATGAGCTGGCGTGGGCGTATCGGGAGGTGCGGCAGCAGCTGTGAGGT
>JANNJF010000487.1:0-10325 GCA_031405715.1 Gammaproteobacteria bacterium
GAAGTATTAATTGTTGATGAATTTACGGGGCGTATTTTACCGGGACGTCGTTATAGCGATGGTTTGCATCAAGCAATTGAAGCAAAAGAAGGTGTCGCTATTGAAAAAGAAACACAAACACTTGCATCTATTACATTACAAAACTTTTTCAGATTGTATAAAAAATTATCGGGTATGACCGGAACAGCAATGACTGAAGCTGAAGAATTATCTAAAATTTATAAGCTTGAAGTTGTTGCGATACCAACAAATAGAGTCATGATCACCACGCAGCCATCGTCGCCATGCCCGTGCAATCAAGTCGGTGGCACCCTTGTTCGATCTCGTCACAAAACAATACCTACGTTGTCTGACGCCTGATTCCCACCCAGACGACGCAACTGCCCATAGCGGTCGTGTCCAAGGGGAAATCCAGGACACCTATCATGCGTGAAATTCTCCAGTCTTTCAAAGAGGCGTTAAATCTGAGTTGCTGTATGACCATTTCGATGGGTATCCTGGACACTTAATATCTGCTGCTGGAAGTAACGCCGGCCCCTGCGACCATGACCAGGACGGAAGTTTCCGCCGCCAACGTTCCACATGGGAGAAAAAAATATGGATACCGTGCGCGGTGTTGTGTGCAACCTGCACACAACGACCAGTGGCCGCCCTATCGCCACCTTCACTTTCGATGACGCGGCTGTCCAGATCAGCGCCACCTTGCCGCCGGTGATCGCTGAAGGGGATGAGGTTTCCGTCATTGGTCCGCGCAAGAGTGGAATTCTGATTGCCTATGCCTATCGCAACCATACCCAAGGTGCCCAGGGGAGCGCGCGCGGGCGCTCGATTCTGATTTATTCCAGCGTCTTTATGTTACTCACGCTGATCATAGGCGTAGCGCTGCAGGCCTGGAACAACGCTGACACGGCGCTGATCATCGGGGTGATGCTTGCCGCAGGCGCTTCCTATTTGTCACTGGCATTACATATACGCAGGGCCGAGCGCGTATTGTTTGGACAACAGCCGGGCCCCTGAGAAAATCTGCATATCGAGATCCGAGGGGAACGGCACTTACACAAGTCTGTGCGTACAGACTGAATCGCCATCAAACACCCACCACGGCCCCCCCTTACTTTGGAGTGCGGGAGCTTGCTCCCGCTTTGTAACAGCGGCGGCAAGCCGCCGCACTCCGTTATGCTCCAAGACCGCTACCATCTCCGCAGCGCCTGCAGACGGGCGGGTGATACCGCCCATCGAACTGCACTGCTCCGCCCTGGAATATGCCGACGTGTTACAGCAATGCATGGGCAACCGCCCTGTCCGCCCGCGGGTACCCGACATGGCTTGCACTCACCCTACCACCCACAACACTTCCATGGCCATATGTCGGCAGGCGACACAGCGGAGTAGCGCCCCCGCCCAACCAAGGTATAATCCCCCGCTAGACCCTCACCCTGCCGGCAGCATTTTTTCACATATCCTGACACGTGATCCACCTCCCTCCCCTGCGTTCCCTGTTTCAACCCCGGCGGCTGCGCCTGATGCTGCTGTGGCTGTTGCTGGCATTGGCGCTGTTCACGCTGTACCTCGATTTCTCGGTACGCCATCAGTTCGAAGGCAAGCGCTGGGCGCTGCCGGCACGCGTGTATGCGCGCCCGCTGGAGCTTTATCCCGGCGCTAAGTTAACCCCCGAGCAATTACAGACGGAACTCAACCTGCTCAATTACCGTGTCGCCGGCGAGCAGCTGGAGCCGGGCAGCTTCCGCCGCAGCGGCGGCGATGTGGATATCATGACGCGCGCCTTCACCTTTTCCGACGGTGCGCAGAACGCCCAGGCGCTGCATCTGGAATTCGCCGACGGCCTGCTCAACAACCTGCGCGACCTCAGCAACGCCAGCACCATCACCCTGGCGCGCCTCGATCCGTTGCGGGTCGGCAGCATCTATCCGGCGCACAACGAGGACCGGGTACTGGTCAAGCTGGACGAGGTGCCGCCCATGCTGGTCAACGCCCTGGTGGCGGTGGAGGATCACAAATTTTACACGCACCATGGCGTCGATCCACGCGGCATGGCGCGGGCCATCAAATCCACCCTAAGCGGCGGACCGGTGCAGGGCGGCAGCACCCTCACCCAGCAGCTGGTGAAAAATTTCTTTCTCACGCCTGAGCGTACCCTGAGCGTACCCTGCGGCGCAAGTTTACCGAGATCATCATGGCCATGCTGTTGGAGATGCACTACGGCAAGGAAGAGATCCTCGAGGCCTATATCAACGAGATTTATCTCGGTCAGGACGGCGACCGCGCGATCCATGGCTTTGGGCTGGCCAGCCAGTTTTATTTTGGCCGGCCCCTCGCCCACTTGGATGTACCGCAGGCGGCGCTGCTGGTGGGCATGGTCAAGGGTGCGTCCTACTACGACCCGCGCCGCCGTGCGGCGCGCGCCCTGGAGCGACGCAACCTGGTGTTGAGCGAACTGGTGCGTCAACAATATATCAGTCAGGAGCAATACGTGGCGGCCAAGGCCACACCCCTGGGCGTGGCGAGCAAGGCGCCCGGCGGCAGCACGCCTTATCCGGCATTTGTCGATCTGGTACACCGGCAACTGCGCCGGGATTACCGCGAGGAGGATCTGCGCTCCGAGGGCTTGAACATCTTCACCACCCTCGATCCGCAGGTGCAGGCCTCTGCCGAGAGCGCCCTGGCCCGCCGCCTGCCAACCCTGGAAAAATCGCGCGGGCTGCCGGCCAACACCCTGGAGGGCGCGGTGATCGTCACCCATAGCCAGAGCGGCGAGGTGCAGGCCATGGTGGGCGGACGCAATCCGCGCTTCGACGGGTTCAACCGCGCGCTGGATGCGCGCCGCCCCATCGGTTCGCTCATCAAGCCGGTCGTCTACCTCACCGCCCTGGAACGACCGGAGACCTATACCCTGGTGACAATGCTGGATGACAACCGCCTGGTGTGGAAGGAACGCGGCACCAGCGACTGGACGCCGAACAACTACGACAAGCAGTTTCACGGCGAGGTGCCCCTGCACCAGGCGCTGGCCCATTCCTATAATGTCGCCACGGCACGCCTCGGCCTGACTCTCGGCATACCCAAGGTGATGGACACGGTGCATCGCCTGGGGGTGACGCATGAACTGAACGAATATGCCGCCAGCCTGTTGGGGGCGAATGAACTCGCGCCCATCGACGTAACCCAAATGTATCAAACCATCGCCAGCGGCGGATTCCAGACGCCGCTGCGCGCCATCCGCGAAATCCTCACCGCGCAGGGACAGCCGTTGCAGCGCTATCCGCTGTCGGTGGAACAGACGGTGCAGCCGGGGCCAATCTATCTGCTGACCACGGCGATGCAGGAGGTGGTGCGCAACGGCACGGCCGAGGGGCTGAACCAATTTCTGCCCCCCGAGCTTAATATCGCCGGCAAAACCGGCACCACCGACGACCTCAAAGACAGTTGGTTCGCCGGATTCAGCGGCGACCGTGTGGCGGTGGTCTGGGTCGGCACGGACGACAACCGCCCCACCCGGCTGACGGGCGCCAGCAGCGCCTTGCTGATCTGGGGTGATATGATGGCGAAACTCGACCCCGAGCCGTTGAACATGCCGCCGCCGGAAAACATCGAGCTGGTGTGGATAGACAGCGAGAGCGGCCGGCGCGCCGACAGCGCCTGCAACGGCGCCTTGGAATGGCCCTTTATACGCGGCTCCGCGCCGACCGACACCGCACCCTGCGTTTCGCGCTCACCGGTCAAGGCGGTGAAGAGTTGGTTCAAGCGGCTGTTTGAGTAGGCGCGGTTGCGTGCACCCTGGGGCGATAGTGCCGGACATCGACCGGCCACAACGCTGTCACCACTTTGCTGAATGAGATGTCACCCATGAAAAGAATTTTACGTCCCGCCCTGGCTGCCATCGCCCTGACACTCTCGGCCTGCGGCATACTGCCCACGGCGGAAGGGCCGTTGCTACCCGTCTCCAACAATAACGCCGTCATCGCCCTGGTGGACAGCGCGCGCAGCGAAAACACCAGCGGTCGACTCGATATGTCCGCGGCGACCCTCGAACGCGCCCTGCGTATGGAGCCGCGCAATCCGGGCTTGTGGCACGAACTGGCCAAGACGCGCCTGCAACAGGGAAACGCGACACAAGCGATCAGCCTGGCGGCCAAATCCAATGCCTGGAGCGGAGACAACAAGGCCCTGCGCGCCGCCAACTGGCGTCTCATCGGCGAGGCGCGCACCCAGCTGGGTGATTCCTCCGGCGCACAAACCGCGTTCGACAACGCAGCGCAGCTGCAGCGCTGATCATCACCCCTCACCCCAACCTTGTCCGAGCGGGTTATGCCTCCCCGAAGGAACCCGAAGTGCGCGGCAGTAATCAGAAATTCGGGTCTTCGGGATGAGGCTTTCCTTTTCCCGTTTCAAGGTAGTTTTTCAAACTTACACCAAGAAAAAATCCCCACTTGCAATTACAGTGCATAAAAAACTCAGAGGGCTCTGCCCATCCACGGTTAGCGAACTGAACGACTGAACCTCGTTCATGGGGCTGGATCTCAAAACTGAATTCTTTTGTATCTAGCCACGGTCCGGCAACGCATTTCCACACAACTCTTTCATTGGGTACCAGTTCAGTTACTTTCATATCTACGATGTGATCGCCATTGGGACCGAATCTGAAGCTTGCCAACGCACCAGGCCTGGCTGTTGTTTCCGCTTTCGTCCACCAAGCGCTCAGCCCGCTTTGTTCGGTGATCGCCCTGTACAGTTTTTCGGGGGAAGCCTCGATTATTACGCGATGCAAAATGTCGGTCATGATCATCTCCTCCTGCTTGTGTGTTCAATGGCAAAAATCAAAGCCTTTATAGTACACCATGTGGTGTACTATAAAGGCGCGACCATCCTCAATAGAGCGCTCAAGAAAGTCTTTCTAACTTAGTAAACTTAACTTGGTTGATACGAATTCTTCGAAACAATCAAATGTGCTGCTCCACCCGAACTCATGGCCATCATAGGCCTCTTTGCCTGGCAGACGTTCGTGGGTAAGCCGTATTTCGGTGGACAGGTTGAGTCGCTTGAAATCAATACTTACAAGAGTCTCGGTGCATTGATTCCTGCTGCCCCTACAGGCTTGGTTTTCAAGCAGCCATGTGAACACCAGTCTATCGGGCGGTGTAACTTCGACATACTCACCAAAGTGCTTAATCGCCTCTCCTTTCGGCGGCTGCAAAACAATGAGGTATTCACCGCCTGTTCTCAAATCAATATTGGCCATGCTGACTGTAAAACCAACAGGCCCGAACCAACTTGCCAGTACATCTGCCTTTGTCCAGGCTTCAAACACCCGCTCAATCGGCGCGTTAAAGACTCGCCGGAGAGTCAATATTGCTTGCGCGTCAGCTGATGCTGCACTAGCCACTTTTCTTTCCTTTCTTTTTTGATGTCTCGTTAAGGTACCGATCGAGCGCATCAAACTTCTTATTCCAGAATTTCTCGTAAAAGGCGATCCATTCCGCCGCTTCGCTTAATGGTTGTGGCACAAGGCGACAACGGTGAATCCGGCCAATGATCTGTCTTTGCAGCAATCCGGCTTTTTCCAAGACCTTTAGATGTTTTGTGACGGCGGGTTTAGACATTTCAAAGGGGGCCGCCAACTCCATCACCGACATTTCCCCTTCTGTAAGCCGCAGCAGCATAGCCCTTCGAGTGGAGTCCGAGAGGGCTGAAAAGATAACGTTTAATTTAGTTGTAGTAGCGATATTGTTAACCATATGGTGTACTATATGTGGCGCTGCTTTCTGTGTCAACCATGGCCTAGTGACAAACAGAAGGGTGGCAAAAGACAGCTAACGCAGTCTTGTGGATCGGGTTGGCGCAGTAACCCGGCGTCTTTTCACGGACAGGGCGGAGCAGCAAAGGTGCTTCCGCCGCGTCGGCGGGGTTTTGTTGGGTTACGCCCTTCGGGCTAACCCAACCTACGAAAGTCTTGTAGGTTGGGTTCCCTCCTGCGTGGACAAGAGCCCAGCGTAACCCGACATTGCGTCTACAATGGAGAGATGGAAACCCACAGCGAAATACCCTTAGCGCCGTGCACCCCCACCCAACAGCGCCTGCTGCGCTTCGCCCGCTTGATGTGGTCGATACCACTGCGCCTCGCCACCCTGATACTGCTGGTATTCCTGCTGACGGATTCCCTGGTGCTGGCCGGCCTCGGCGTAATCGTCCTCGAGGTCGGCGCGCTGTGCGCCATCGCCGGCATTATTGCGACCCTGGTGGTGGCGACGCAGCGCAGGCAGTCCAACATCGCCGGTGAAGACCCCCATCAGAAAGCCGCCTTCCAGACCCTCGGCCTGCTGCTGTCCAACTTTGCCGTCGCCGGCCTGTATACCTATATCGGCATCGCCCAGATCGGCACCGCCATCAGCGGTCAGGCAAGCTCGCTATCCGGCGTCTACATCGCCGAGGTGTTGCACCTGAATGAAGACGACACACCGCCCTACGGTCAGGCGGTAGTACTGCGACCGGCCAGCAATCCGTTTAAATTTCTCGTGCGCACCAGCGTGTTCCGCGGCTATTGCGACCGCGTGCCCGACCTCACGTGGATCGACAATCAGGCGCTGGAAGTCCTGTGTATCAACCCAAGCCAAGTGGCGATTCAGGAAACCGGATACCGGGATGTGATAGTGAGCTATCGCACGAATCCGCCCGCTGCGGAAAAGAGAAACAGGAAAGGCAGACTCTAAACGTATAGCGGATGTCGTGGCTTCTTATGGAGTGCGGCGGCAAGCTCCCGCGCCCCGCACCTCAGGCCCACTTACCCTGGGCTGAACTCTGTCGCGCGAAATACTCCCCCAACGCCTGCATCAGTTTGTTCTGCTCTTCGTTCACCGGGCTCTCGATGCGGGCCACTTTCTCCAGCAGCTGCATGAGCGAAGCGCTTTGGCTGGCGCTGAAGTCCGCCGCGCTCTTCGCCATGATCTTGTCCAGGTGATCCACCAGGTAAACCTCGTTGCGCAGGAGATACGAGCTGGCCAACAGGAGGTCCGCGGCCTCATCGTGACTCAGGTGAAATTCATTCTCGAAGATGGCGAGTATGGCCTTTTTCTGCTGGGCACTCACCTCGCCCTCGCACTTGGCGATACCCAGGAGCAGCAGGGCCGCCACCTCCATCGGACTGCCGAGATTGTAGAGTGGCTTCTCGCCATATTTCTTTTTCCATTGGCTACGCCGATGCCACAAGAATGGATTCAACGCATTCAGATCGATACCGGCCCGCTGCAAGGCGACAAACGCCCAGATCAGTCCGGCCAAGGCCGTAAGAACGCCGATCACGATGTGCATTATTTCCCCCTAGCGCTTTTTAATTTTACAACCGGTCGTTTCAATTCTCGCTGAATCCATAATAGCGCACACTGAGATAACGCCGCACCGACATCACCTCCGCGTCGCTCCAGGTCAACCCCAGCTCCCCGGACCAGCGCCGTACCTGGGTTTCGATGTCCTGCGCGGTGCGCGCCTTGTGTTTTGTGCGCACATGCACAGTGCTGGTATGGCAGGCAGTGCAGTGATTCTCATACAGCAACCGGCCACGCTCCAGCTCGCCCGCCTGCGCCGGTGGAAATATCAGCAGCAGCCCGAGCGCCGTGCCAAGTGTCAGAGTCAGCGGTTTATCCATGGATCGATCCTCTCTAGCGGAAAGTATAGCAACGTGAACAACGGTGCGGGATACGACAAAATCTACCGATACCGGTCCGTTCTTCAGGGCCGGTGGCGGATATAGAAATGGAAGCTGCCGCCCAGGTCCTCGGTTTTTATCAAGGCATGGCCGGTGCGCGCGCACCAGGCGGGGATGTCCATGCGCGCCCCGATATCGGTGGCGATGACTTCCAGCACATCGCCCGCGTGCAACGTCTTGATGGCGCGGTTGGTTTCCACGATGGGCACGGGGCAACAGGATCCGGAGGTATCCACGGTACGTAGGGGTTTGATGTCGCTCACGGGGTCGGCCTCATCGGGTTTTCCTGTTTTCAGTATACGCCACGCGCGGCGTGCCATGTGCATGCCGCGGCGGCCGGCGATTACAGCTTTGCCACTCTAAAACCCTCGAAGGTTAATACCCAGTACATCCCCGTGGCCAGCAGCAGCATCCAGGAAGAGGTCGCCGCCACCTTGAGGTCCGGCCAGGAAGGCAGGCTGGCGTAAATAAGAGTGGCCAGCAGATAGGCCCAGGCCATTTCCTGCACCTGCAGCCCGGGCAGGCCATGCAGGCGCCAGGCCAGCAGCCACAGCGCCAAGGGTAACAACAACAGCGGCGCCAAGCCGATGAAACAACCGTTGTACCAGCGCACGTTGGTGAAGCGTACCGATCCCAGGGCATAGCCGTGGGTCACACGCCGTGGTACCACACTGAAACCCGATGGCCGGCCGAACAGCAACAGACCCACGGTAAAATGCAACAACTCGTGCAACAGCGTTCCGGGAAACGCCGCCAGGGACAACAACATCACGGAACGGCGCAGCAGGGTCAACAAGAGCACAAACCCCAGGACCACCCCGATATATATCCGGCCGCTGTGGCTGGTGAAAGCCGCCGTCAGCAGGGTGAGATTGTGCGTAATGATTTCCGGCATGTCTGGTTCCTTGCTTGAGTCTATAATATAAAGAATATTTTCGATCACGACTTCATTCGTGACTGCTCTGGGCACGGGTAGGGGTGCCCTGCAGCAGACTCAGGGCCACGGCCTCCGCCACCTTGATGCCATCCACCGCGGCGGAGAGTATGCCGCCGGCATAACCGGCGCCCTCGCCCGCGGGATACAGGCCGCGGGTATTGAGGCTTTGCAACGCGTCGTCGCGCTTGATACGGATGGGCGAGGACGTGCGTGTCTCCACGCCGGTGAGCAGCGCGTCGTGCATGCCATAACCCTTGATCTGTTTGTCGAAGGCCGGCAAGGCCTCGCGCAGCGCGTCGATGGCATAGTCCGGCAGGCTGGTGGACAGATCACCCAGCTGCACACCCGGGGTGTAGGACGGCTGTACCGAGCCGAAGGCGGTGGATGCACGCTTTGCTAGAAAATCACCTAACAGCTGGGCCGGCGCGCTGTAATTTCCGCCCCCCAGCTGGAACGCGCGCGCCTCCAGATCACGCTGCAATGCCATGCCGGCGAGCACATGCCCAGGGTAATCCTGCGGCGTGATGCCCACGACAATGCCGCTGTTGGCGTTGCGTTCGCTGCGCGAGTACTGACTCATGCCATTGGTCACCACCCCACCCACTTCCGAAGCGGCTGCCACCACGGTGCCGCCGGGGCACATGCAAAAGCTGTACACCGAGCGGCCGTTGCGACAGTGGTGTACCAGTTTGTAATCCGCCGCGCCCAGGGCCGGATTGCCGGCGTGTTTGCCGTAGCGGCTACGGTCGATGAGGGACTGCGGATGCTCGATGCGAAAGCCGATGGAGAACGGCTTGGCCTCCAGGTACACGCCGCGCTCGTGCAGCATGCGAAACGTGTCGCGCGCGCTATGCCCCACCGCCAGCACGACATGCCGGGTCGCGATGTGTTCGCCGCTCGCCAGCACCACGCCGACCACCTGCCCGTGGTCGATATCCAGATCGATGACGCGGCTGTGGAAACGTATCTCGCCACCGAGGGATTCAATCGTCGCACGCAGCTTCTCCACCACCCCCACCAGGCGGAAGGTGCCGATGTGCGGCTTGTTTACATAGAGAATCTCCGCCGGCGCGCCGGCCTGAACGAATTCCATCAGCACCTTGCGGCCGTAGTGCTTGGGGTCTTTGATCTGGCTGTGCAGCTTGCCATCGGAAAACGTGCCGGCGCCGCCCTCGCCGAACTGCACGTTGGATTCCGGGTTGAGTTCACCCCGGCGCCACAGCCCGAAGGTATCCTTGGTGCGCTCGCGCACCGGCTTGCCGCGCTCCAGGATGATCGGGCGCAGGCCCATCTGCGCCAGGAGCAGACCGGCGAACAGGCCGCAGGGTCCGGTGCCGATCACCACCGGACGTAGCGCCAGCCTTGCCTGCGCCTGGGCCACGAAGTGATAGCGCATGTCCGGGGCGCGTGTCACGTGCGGATCATTCTCGAAGCGCGCCAGCACCGCGTCCTCATCAGTCAGCTGTACATCCACGCTATAGATCAGGCTGATGGCCGCGGGTTTGCGTGCATCCACGGCGCGACGGTAGACGGTGAATTGCGTGAGCACGTATCGGCCTACACCGTGACGCTGGTGGGCAAGATCATGTGCTATGCCATCGTGGCGATGGCGATGAACCTGATCTGGGGCTATACCGGCATTCTGTCGCTTGGCCATGGCGTCTTCTTCGC
>JANNJF010000488.1:0-1322 GCA_031405715.1 Gammaproteobacteria bacterium
CTGGCGACGCCGTTGTTTTTAACCGTCTGCTTCATCAATGTCGTGGCAAGCGATTCGTAGCCAGGAATCAGCGACTTTATCGACGGACTGGAGTATGCGGGCGCGGCGACCTTTTTTGAGTTTGCGGGTGAATCCGATATCTGTCTCTTTATCTAAAGATTCTTCGCTGTTCTTTCTTTGTATCCTTGAGGGGCTGGAGGTTCAGCCCCTGTATTTTTTACCTCGATGAACCCTATTGTTAATGTACCGAAGTTATTCACCCTTTTGGTGACTGGGCGAATACAGGCCAGGCACTGACCCTATCCGCGTTTATCTGCGGTTAAGCCGTTTTTAGGTTGAAAGAGTCCAGTCGATACTGGCAGGCTAGGTTCCGGCTAGGTTTTCAGATCGTGCTTGCGGATAAGGTCGTACATGGTAGGGCGGGTGACGCCGAGGAGATCTGCCGCCTGGCTAATATTGCCACCGGCATGACTGAGCGCACGTAGGATGGTTTGGTGCTCGACCTGTTCACGTGCCTCGCGCAGATTATACACGGGGGCTTCGCCGAGATTATTCTCCAGTTCCAGGTCTTTGGCGCTGACTTGTTTGGTCTCGGTCATGATAGTGGCGCGTTTCATTCTGTTTTTTAGTTCACGTACATTTCCAGGCCAAGCGTGCCCCTCGATGGCTGCCAGCGCATCTTTGGTGAAGCCGCGCAACGACCGGCCTTGTTCCTTGCCGAACTGATCGAGGAACGAGCGGGCCAGGAGCACGGCGTCGCCTTCGCGCTCACGTAGTGGTGGGATCTGTATCGTGATTTCACTGATGCGGTAATAAAGATCTTCGCGAAATTCGCCTGCCGCGATCTTGGCCTGCAGGTCCTGGTGTGTGGCGCACACAACACGCACGTCCACAGGGATTTCACTGCGTCCACCCACACGCTCCATCACGCGTTCCTGCAGGAAGCGCAGGAGTTTCGCCTGGAGTGGCATGGGGAGGTCGCCCACCTCATCGAGAAACAGCGTGCCTTTGTCGGCGTATTCAATCTTGCCGCGCGTTTGTTTGCTGGCGCCGGTGAACGCGCCTTTCTCGTAGCCAAACAGCTCGCTTTCCAGCAGGGTCTCGGGGATGGCAGCGCAATTGATGGGGATGAAACGTTCACTCGAGCGTGGACTCAGGTTGTGCAACGCATGGGCGCACAGCTCCTTGCCGGTACCGCTTTCGCCGAGCAGCAGTATCGTGGCATTCGACGGGGCGACTTTTTCCAGCGTTTGGCAGGTCGACGGCACCCGCGACAGGTGTCAGCTGGCACCAGACATCACCTGAACCTTGAGCGACCCTCG
>JANNJF010000489.1:0-3933 GCA_031405715.1 Gammaproteobacteria bacterium
GAAAAAGCGCCTGAAAATGGCCTTTTTCGGCGCTCTTTTTTACGGCAAGACGCGCATCCGTCAACGCCACCGGCTCGACTTCCGTGCCGCCGTAAACATGCGTAAAGGAGGTCTCTCCCCAACGCTCAAACGCGGATTCAAAAATCCAACGATCCGTCAAGGCACCGCCGACATAAACCGACTTCAAGCCGGAAAAACCAGGCTGCGTGAGCAGTTTTTTCAGGAATGCGGGGCCGCAGGAAAGCGTCTCGGGTTGGAGCGCGCGGGGCAGCTGATTGATTTTGGTGAGCACTTTTTCACCACCATCGAGCCAATTTGCAGGAACCAGAACCGAGCCGCGGCCGGTTCCGATATGAAAGAGCGCATAGTTAGGAAAGATACAAAGATCCGGTCCCGCGAATTGATCGCGCGTACCGTTGGCGGAAAGTATTTCATGCAGATCCCACATGTATTGATGCGTGCGCACGATGCCTTTGGGGGTTCCTGCAGTACCCGACGTGAAGGTGATGCTGGCTGGAGCGGACCCATCGAGCGGAATGACCCGAAAGACATCCCGTTTGGACTGTCTCTTGATTTTGCCTAAGTTGATCCAGCGGGGAATTTTGCGCAGGGCGGCGATGCGCAGCCCCCATGCCTGGGCCATGCGACTGCCGACAAAAGCTTTAGGTCGGGTGATGTTCACGAGGTGCTCAATCATGCGGTTCGGCATCCAGGGCTCGACAAAGACCACCGGGATCCCGAGGGCCAGAAATCCACTGATCGCTGCATAGAGAAGTTGGCCCGGCGGAGCCAGAAGCAAAACCGGGTCGCCGGGCCGGAGACCTTCCGCAGTTGCCAGGGCTTGAGCCCTGGCACAAAGATCACCAAAGTTTCGATAGCTCAGAACGCCATCCCGATCTGTCCAAAGCGCCAATTGCCCTGGCCGATCCCGGAGCAGAGGCAAGATACGCGAAGCGCAGTTCATGTAGCCCTAAAAGGTTCGCTAAAAAATCTAAAAACGCACGCTGCTGCCGGCGCTCTCGAAACGCCTCGCGCAGAAAACGCGGCGGTTGCCGGCCACTATCGGGCCCGGCCCGACAATGAGGCGAACGCTGCCGGACGGCGTATAGAACTCGCCGCCCTTCCGGCACTGGGCACAGGCGAACGCGCTAAGGAAGTATTCGTAGAGACAGCTGAAGGCGTCGTAGTCGGGGCTAGCTAGCGGAAATTTCTTCAATTGTTCCTGTAGCAGGGCGCTGTTGAAGGGCTCGCGGGTCTTGGGCGGCACGCCGGTGCGCTGCGGGTTGTGTTTCTGGCTGTCGCGCATTGCCTCAATGGGTCCCTTAATTGTCGTTTATGGGTAGAGAATTATCGGGATCGCATGTCTGCTTGTTATCGGCGGTTAACCGCCGGAGGACCCCGAAAACCCCCATTATTTGGGTGATCGTAGCACGGCCATACAAGGGAGCGGCCCATTGTATCCAAATTGGGCCCTGATTCTCCTGGTAAGTAAGGGATTCTATACAGGGGGACAGAAACCCCCACGATACCGCCTACGCTAGCCGCCTGCGGGCCTGAGAACCCTATTGTTCGTGGATCAGGCCATCGTCACTGTCGATTCTTGACTGGTCGCAAGGACAAGCGACGATTTAACCCTTACCCTAACCACCCAAACCCAATGAATCTGAGAAATACCCTTGAAACAGAACGGACTGGTGGTTTAACATATTGATTAATAATAGAAACTATCGAAGAAAAAGACTGTAACGGCAAATGGCGGCCGGCGCTTAAGGGAGCCCTGAAACTTTCCCCAAACTTGGCACTCTCATCCAGCGAGTGCTAACATCGAATCCCGCAACAACGGGGTCACAACAGGAGGGAGAAATATTATGAGCCAAGCCATGATCACCTTGCCAATCCGCATGAACCTCAGCACTGAGGGCGGCCTGGCAGCTTATGTACGCGAGGTCAACGCCGCCCCCGTGCTCAGCGCCGCCGAGGAACGCAGCCTGGGCCGCCGTTTCCGCGACGAAGGCGATTTGGAGGCAGCCCGCCAGTTGATACTGTCCAATCTACGCTATGTCGTGCGCGTGGCCCGCGGCTACAGCGGCTATGGCCTGCCCCAGGCGGATCTGATCCAGGAAGGCAATATCGGCCTGATGAAGGCGGTGAAACACTACGATCCGGAGCACGGGGTACGCCTGCTGTCCTTCGCCGTGCACTGGATACGCGCCGAGATTTTTGATTTCGTCTTGCGCAACTGGCGTATCGTCAAAGTCGCCACCACCAAGGCGCAGCGCAAGCTGTTTTTCAACCTGCGCAAGGCGCGCACCCACACCGGCTGGATGAGCCAGGACGAAGTCGAGAACCTGGCGACCAGCCTGAATGTCTCCACGGACAACGTCAAAGAGATGGAGTCGCGCCTGGGCGGCACCGATGTGCCGTTCGATGCCCATGACGACGGTGACGACGACGATTTCCGCGCCGCACCCGCCGGCTACCTCAAGGACATGCGCTACAACCCGGAAACCCTATACGCGCAACGCACCAACGTAAGTACGCGTGACCTGCAACTGTCCGAGGCCCTCGCTACGCTGGATGCGCGCAGCCGCGACATCGTCCAGCGCCGCTGGCTGGACGAGGAAAAACCGACCTTGCACGAGCTGGCCGCGGAGTACGGTGTATCGGCGGAGCGTATCCGCCAGATCGAGAAAAAGGCCATGAACGACATGAAACAAAATCTTCAAGAGCTGACGGTGGCGTAACCACTTAAGTTTTCGCCCAATCAAGGCCTCTCGCAAGAGAGGCCTTTTTTTATGGGTGAGGTTCTTGCGTGAGGCACGGCGCCCTGCGTTTTCTTTCGCATTCGATGTCTGTATGCTCGAAGACGAAATCTCATAAGCCTTCCCAAGGAGACCCGTGACATCCAGCATCCTGATCGTCTGGCTCCAGTTTGCCGTCTGCCTGGCGTTGATCGGCTACGCCGGCAGCAAGCTGTCACGCTACGGCGACATCATCGCCGACAAGACCGGCATGGGCGGTGCCTGGATCGGGTTGGTGCTCATGGCCAGCGTCACCTCGCTGCCGGAGCTGGTGACCGGAATCAGCTCGGTAACACTGATCGATGCGCCCGATATTGCCGTGGGCAACGTACTCGGTGCCTGCATCATCAACCTTGTCATGATCGTATTTCTCGACCTGTTCAGCCGCGGTGATTCAATCTACAGTCGCGTCAGTCAGGGCCACATCCTGTCAGCCGGATTCGGTGTCATCATGGCCGGGCTGGTTGGTTTCGGCATTTTGCTCGCCCAGCACGGTGATGCCATGTCGCTGCAATATATCGGCGTCTACTCGCCCTTCCTGATCCTGCTCTACGCGGTGGCGGTGCGCACAGTGTTCCGCTATGAAAGCCGGCAACGCGCTGAGGCGGTCGAGGAGCGCGTCAAACGCTACCCACATATCATGTTGCGTGCCGCACTGATCCGCTATGCCCTGGCTGCAACGGTGGTACTGTCCGCTGGCCTGTGGTTGCCATTCGTGGGCCGCGATCTGGCGCAGGCAATGGCCTGGCAGGAGACCTTTGTTGGCACTCTGTTCATTGCCTTCGCCACCACCCTGCCGGAAATCGTGGTAACAATCTCCGCATTACGCATCGGCGCATTCGACATGGCCGTAAGCAACCTGCTCGGCAGCAACCTTTTCAATCTGCTCATCATCGCCATCGACGACATCGTATATATCAAGGGTCCGCTGCTCTCCAACGTCTCGATATTACATGCGACATCGTCACTTTCAATGGTCATGATGAGCGGCGTCGCGGTCACCAGCACCCTTTCGCCGCCGATCTCGGCCAGACGCGCGCGGCCGCGCTCGGAGAGCTCGATGCGGGGCGGACCGCCGCGTCCGCGAACGATCTCGATGTCCCGCAGCTCGAGGCCGCCGCCCAGGGCGGCC